>JBKHDX010000086.1:0-17762 GCA_046541115.1 Spirulinaceae cyanobacterium
ATGGTTCGGTGTTATTGGTGGTATTTGAAGAAAACCGGGCGATCGTGATTAATCCGTTGTAAAGCAGGTACGTTAAACGCATTTTATCCCAAATCCGGTTTCGATACACCATCTATCCCGTTAGACCGCCCGCGGATTGGAAATCCGGGGCTAATGCAACAAAGTCCGTCTTCGAGGACTAAAAAATAAGTGGGGTTTGGTAATCGGATTTGGTATTACTGGGGTTTTTTCTCCAAATATGCCATCATACGATCGCGCAGTTGATTGACCGTGAGGTTTTGCGTCCAGTATTCGACCAAAGCATGGCCAAATGCCCAAGCATTGCGATCGGGAGTAGATGGATTTTCTAAGAGTAACGGCCACAACGCCAGTAACTCAAAGTTGCGGAGGTTGCTGTCGTCGCTGAGTAGGGAAAAGAGGTCATAAGCCATTTGCAGTTTGCCAATGACCAAGGGTAATTCCTCAACGGGAATCTGTTCGGCTAGGAGGTAAGCCAGTTGCGGCGATCCGGTGGTCAGGGTGGAGATAAACTGAAGCACAGGACTTTTCAGCAAACTGGTTAAGCCCTGAGTGGTAGTCATTTGGAAGGTGTAGCGGTCGATGATTTGGGCTGAGGCGGTAATCTTGCTGTCGCGATCGCGCAAAAATCGGGCCAGGCGGGTTTGTTTGGCGGGATCGACGGCTTCAACTAAGGCCGCAGAAAGGCTGTCAGCGTTCCAAGAAGGGCGTTCTGAGGCGCGATCGCGACTCACTAAAGGAATGACTTGTTTGCAAAAATCCCCGATGCGTTCGGCGCGATATTCGGTGGCTTCCCGGATGGCTTTTTCTTTGGGGCGATCGCCTTTTGTCCAGTCATAAGGGGGATTCCACTCCCGGACGGGTCGCAGGCGATCGACTTGGGTGACAATGGCAATGGTGGGTAAGTTTTCGATTTCTTGCTGAAAGTCTTTGAGAAAGTCTACATCCATTTGCAACGCCGGATCGAGGGCAGGAGTGATGAGTAACAGTAAATCGGCGTTGTGGGCATAGTCAAGGACGATTTCGCGCAAATCCTCCCGATTGACTTGTTCGTAACCGGGGGTATCCCAAAGAGTCAGGGCTTCTCCGGTGGGGCTGTCCCAATGGTAGTATGATATGCGATCGGTACTGGGTAAAACATCCACTTCGGCGCGATCGCGTTGGAATAAGGTATTAATAACACTACTTTTCCCTGCCCCGGTTCGACCGACTAACAAGATACTGACGGGTTTTTGGGCGACTTTCTCGACCGGTTCGGCGGTTTCGATAATCTCTTTGAGGGTGGTTTGGTCGGATTTCGGTAAAGTCGGGGTGGGGGTAGCGCTGGGAATGGCATCGAGGGGGGGAACTTGACCGCCGTATAAGGTAATGGCTTGCCGGGAGAGATTGCGTAGCGCTGCTTCTCGCAGCATTTGACCGATATTGACGATTAACTCTTGGGTGGCGCGATCGCTGCTACCTTTACTGGCTAGACGGGCGGCGGCGACGGCGGGATTAACCGCCCATTGGGCCCAATTCCAGATTTGCCCAACTTTTCGGGCTGAGGGTTCGAGTTTTTGATAAACTTCGTAAGCTTGATAAGCTTGGCCGACGGTCAGGCGATTGAGAACGGGAGACAGCTTTTGCATCCAGCGATCCATATCGTCTACAGTTCCCCGAATTAAGCCGTAAGCTTGGGGGACGTAGATATTTAACAAGGGGTATTTCACTTCAGGATGGTAAATCTGCGCGATCGCGACCACGACTTCCTGACAGCGTTTCCAAAAGGTTTCCCAATCTTCCCATACGGGGGCATCTTCCCGCGATCGCTCAAAAATACGTTTCAACTCATTTTCGGTGCGACTCGCTACTTCTGAGTCCCCTAGAGTGCTGCTGACGCTGGTTTCTAACTCCTGGGTCGCATTTTCAACCAGGGTTTCCAGTTCAGTCATCGATGATTTTGTCCACTTCACCAACAACCAACGCCACCCCACCAAAACTAAGGTAAAAATCGCCCAAATCCAGTTAATGCGCCATTCATGAATTTGCCACCCCGCCGCAATCAGTAAAAAAATGACAATCGACGCGATCGGTAATGCTAAAACTCCCCATTGCCATAGTTTTAAACGCAACATCAGCTTTCCTCAAAATCACCGACACCGCCTTTCCTACGTTCGAGGCAGTGTGTTTTTATCTTAGGCGGAAATCCCCAAAAAAGCCCCTGAAACCTAGCGCTTTGTAAACTAACCGACGCTGACCTTTAGGAATCTTTTTGAGATTTGAGAAAACTCGATGCCGTTCCTCCAAACGCGATCGCGGCCAGCCCTAAAATCAAACTGGGTTCTGGAATATCTTCGGGATTAAACTTGACTAACTCTCCTTCACCGGCAACAAGTCCCTCATTGGCAATATAAATATCGCCATTTTCCGCAATATCAAAAGCAGTAGGTCGCACTAATTTATCTTCGAGAAAGCGGGTTTTTTCTCCGTCTGGACTCACCCGCACTAATGCGCCACTAAAATCTTGCTTAAGGAAATTACTAGCGTATTCAAGGACGTATAAATTATCTTGTGCATCTACGCCTAAATCGATGATATTGGTAAAGCCTTGGGCGTAAATCGAGGGTTGTCCATTAGAACCAATTTGATAAACATTGGCTTGCTTCGGTGGGAAAGGAAAGCCCGTTAATTCCCCAACTAAAAGCGATCCCCCATCGGTTTGAGTCACAGCCGTAGGGACAGATTCCATCGGAATATTTGACGGCCCCTCGGGAAGCGGATTGGGAACAGGGCGATCGCGAAATACGGTAGTTACGTCAATATTACCGTTGTCAAGATTAACATTAAGCAAGTCATTTCCGGCAGCATCCGCTATATAAGCTTGATTATTATTGAGGCTAAAAGCATAAGGATTGCTTTCAATACCACCACCAGTAGGATTGGCGCGATCGGGATTATTTTGGAGTTCAAAGTTAGCCAGATCGGCGATGGGATTTAAAGTTAAATCACTGCCAACTTGGAGGAACTGACCCAATACAGAACTCGGAAGATTAGAACGATTTTGGGGATTACTAGCCAAGCCAAATAAGACATAAAGCTGTCCGTTTTCATCAAAGCCTATATCGTGTAATCCCGTGGCTTCATTTCCCTTTATAGTACCTCGCATTTCTGGAGCAAGAGAAGGTAGATTCGTTAATACGGGGTCTAAATTACCATCATTTCCTAAGACGGATAATGTCCCGGTTTCACCATAACAAATCGGATTCCTTGCACCGGGAATACAAGGCCCAGAACCGCCCACTCCGGCTTCAGTGACATATAGAGAACCGTCAGGGCTAAATGTAATTCCTCTGGGGTTATTTAAGCCCGTCGCAACTGTCGTAAAACTAGCAGCTTGGGCGATATTGCCACAGCCTAGAGTCACCAAAGTTGTACCGATGACGGTTGATATGACTGTTTTTAACATAACTTAAACTTCAGTATATTCTTGTAAATTTAATGATTGAAGATGCAATTTTTTTTGCAAATGCCCTTGAAATCACTGAGTTTAGTTTAAGAAAATTGTGGAGATACTTTTTTCCCGCTTAAGGTATAGATGAAATTTTAAAAGATAATATTTTCTCTAACGATGGGGAGAATTTATCGTCATTTGACTAATGACTAATGACAACGCCATAAAAAAAACCCGCAAAATGCGGGTTAAGAGTTGCGATGATGAAAGGAGATAATGCCATTTCTACGAACGCAATTCAATTAAAATGTAGACTTATTGATGTCCCGACCATTGCCAATCGCGAATTTCGGGCATATCTTGACCGTAACGGGAAATATAGTGCTTGTGTTCGATCAACTTATCCCGCAGCATTTGTTTGACATAAGCCGCCGCATAGCCCAATTTCGGGACGCGATCGATGACATCTCCGACCAGGTGGAAGCGGTCGAGGTCGTTCAAGACCACCATATCAAACGGTGTGGTGGTTGTTCCTTCTTCTTTGTAACCGCGCACGTGCAGGTTTTTGTGGTTGGTGCGACGATAAGTTAGGCGGTGAATCAACCAGGGATAACCGTGATAAGCGAAGATAATCGGCTTGTCGGTGGTAAATAATGCGTCGAAATCGGCATTAGAAAGCCCGTGGGGGTGTTCGCTTTCCGGTTGCAGGGTCATCAGGTCTACCACGTTCACGACCCGCACTTTGAGGTCGGGGAACTGCTGGTACAGAATCTCTACGGCGGCCAGGGTTTCTAACGTGGGGACATCGCCAGCGCAAGCCATGACCACATCCGGTTCGTGACCTTTATCGTTACTGGCCCATTCCCAAATACCAATACCTTTGGTGCAGTGTTTTACTGCTTCTTCCATGTTGAGGTATTGCAGAGATGGCTGTTTTCCGGACACAATCACGTTGACATAATCGCGACTGCGGAGACAGTGATCTGCCACGGAGAGTAAGGTATTGGCATCGGGGGGAAGATAAACCCGCACCACCTCGGCTTTTTTATTCATCACATGGTCGATGAAACCGGGGTCTTGATGGGAGAAACCGTTGTGGTCTTGTCGCCAAACGTGGGAAGTCAGGAGATAGTTCAGCGAAGGAATGGAACGCCGCCAAGGAATGTGTTTGGTGGTTTTCAACCATTTGGCGTGTTGGTTGACCATGGAGTCGATAATGTGGATAAAGGCTTCATAGCAAGAGAATAAGCCGTGGCGACCGGTTAACAGGTAACCTTCTAACCAACCTTGACACAGGTGTTCGCTGAGAATCTCCATGACGCGACCGTCGGGGGCGAGGCTGTCGTCTTCGGGGAGTTGTTTGGCCATCCAAGTGCGATTGGTGGTTTCAAATAAGGCATTCAGACGGTTAGATGCGGTTTCATCGGGGCCGACAACGCGGAAGTTGTGGCTGTTTTCCTTCATAATGTCCCGCAAGAACCCGCCGAGGACGCGGGTGGCGGCAGCATAACTGGTAGCGGGAGTTGACACATCTACGGCATAATCCTCAAAGTTGGGCATTTTCAGGCTTTTCATGAGGATGCCGCCGTTGGTGTGGGGATTGTCCCCCATGCGTCGCGTGCCTTCCGGGGCGAGTTCGGCGAGTTCGGGAATGAATGTACCGTTTTCGTCGAAGAGTTCCTCGGGTTTGTAGCCTTTCATCCAGCTTTCGAGGAGGGTGATATGATCCGGGTTCCCCGCTAAGTCGGAAAAGGGGACTTGGTGCGATCGCCAGTAGTCTTCGGTTTTCTTGCCGTCTACTTCTTTGGGCCCTGTCCAGCCTTTGGGCGATCGCAAAATAATGATAGGCCATTGGGGCCGTTCGGTAGACCCATTTTCGCGGGCGTTGCGTTGAATTTCTTTGATTTCAGCCACGATGCGATCGAGGGTTCCGGCCATGAGTTGGTGCATGATTTCTGGGTCGGAACCTTCGACGAAGTAAGGCTTGTAACCGTAGCCCACAAATAAACTGACGAGTTCTTCGTCACTCAGACGGGCGAGAACGGTGGGATTGGCGATTTTATAACCGTTGAGGTGTAAAATCGGCAGCACAGCCCCATCGGTGACGGGATTGAGGAATTTATTGGAATGCCAACTGGTTGCTAACGCCCCGGTTTCGGCTTCCCCGTCACCGACGACACAAGCCACCAGTAAATCCGGGTTATCAAAAGCGGCCCCATAAGCATGAGCCACAGCGTAACCCAATTCGCCCCCTTCGTGAATCGAACCTGGGGTTTCGGGGGCAACGTGACTGGGAATGCCCCCAGGAAAGGAAAACTGCTTGAACAGTTTTTTCATGCCTTTGGCATCGGGGGAGATGTTGGGATAATATTCGCTGTACGTCCCTTCTAGGTAGGTATTAGCCACCAAACCCGGCCCCCCATGACCCGGCCCGGCAATGTAGATGGTGCTGAGGTCGTGGGCTTTGATAATCCGGTTGAGGTGAACGTAGATGAAGTTGAGTCCCGGTGTGGTTCCCCAGTGACCCAACAAGCGGGGTTTGATATGGTCGAGGGTCAGGGGTTCTCTCAGCAGGGGGTTGTCAAGTAGATAAATTTGACCCACCGAGAGGTAGTTGGTTGCCCGCCAGTAAGCATCCATTTTCCGGAGTTCTTCGCCACTGAGGGGCGTTTCCTGAACAATATGTTTACTTAGGGGAGCAATTGTTTCGGCGCGATCGCGTTTTTCGGGAGCTACAGTCATAAAATTACAAAAAATAACAGCCTGTTGTTGAAACTTTAACTTAACTGATATTTTATTCAGACTTGAATTTTTTTAAAGGTTTTGTTGGGATTGCTCCTTTTTTTTTAAAATATACCTATAGATAGATGGCTTTTTTTATACATTCATAATTTTCAGTGTAACCCTATACAAATAGCAGTAAAACCGAGTCCCAGTCAGAGAATCTGACACCGATAGACCGAGTTAAGTCCTTTAAAAATTCTAATATCTGACAATTCTAGGTTATGAAAACCTGATAAATTTATAATTCTTAAATTTATCTAAAAAAAATAATTTCTGTTAAAATTTTGACTAAAAAATAATTAAATTTGCGCTCCCATTGGCTCATCACTTCTTGCCCAAGCAGAACATTATTTCCGAGAAGGATTGAAGTTTGTTGTTGGCGTTTCCTTGAGATCGCAATGGGTTGTTTCCCAAACCAGACAATCGGGAACTCGATCCCCCCCTCAAGAGACAAAGTATTTATCCCTGTTAGGTTTCGTGTCTCAACCCCACCAAACATCTTTGGTCTTGCCCCACCTCGATAGCCGTTTTACCCAGTAGGGGTGAGGCAGTGAGCAAACAGAGGGAACAAGAAGAATTAAGAAAGAAGGGCAAGAAACCGAACTAAAATCAGAGGTTTCGCGGGATCAACATTCCCGATTTACCCCTCTACAATCTAAAATATAACAACCATGAGCTTTCCACGGTTTATGAAAAAATTAAGTACCCATATCTTTGCCTTAGTGCTGGGTGTGGTAATAGCCTTTGGATTTTTCCGGGTTTCTTCCTCCATTGCTGACCCCGCACCCAAGTTATCACCTGTCCCAGAAACCACCACCGTTGCCCAAAATCCGGCGATCAACTCCCGCAGTTTTGTCGCTCAAGCCGTTGCCCAAACCGGCCCGGCGGTGGTACGACTGGATACAGAGAGGACTGTTGCGAATCAACTCAGTCCCTTTTTTGAAGACCCGTTTTTCCGGGACTTTTTCGGCAATATGCCCCAGCAAATGCCCCAAGAACGACAAGTTCAAGGCCAGGGTTCGGGGTTTATTATTGACGGCGGTGGCATGATTTTAACCAATGCTCACGTTGTAGACCAAGCCGATAAAGTCACTGTGACTTTACAGGATGGCCGGGAATTTGCCGGGGAAGTTTTAGGCACAGACCGCGTGACGGATTTAGCCGTGGTCAAGATTCGCGAAAGAGTCCCGAATCTACCTGTTGCGCCTTTAGGGGATTCCTCGCAAGTAGTGGTCGGAGATTGGGCGATCGCGGTGGGCAGTCCTGGCGGTTTAAATAATACTGTAACCTTGGGCATTATCAGCACCTTGGATCGGTCTTCGGCTAAAGCTGGCATTCCCGATAAACGGGTAAATTTCCTGCAAACCGACGCAGCCATTAACCCCGGTAACTCTGGGGGGCCTTTACTTAATGAAAGAGGTGAAGTTATCGGCATTAATACTGCTATTCGGGCTAACGCCACTGGAATTGGCTTTGCTATTCCGATCAACAAAGCTAAAGAACTCAAAGATACCTTGGCCGCCGGTCGCGAAGTACCGCATCCTTTCGTGGGCATTCAAATGGTTGATTTGTCCCCAGAAATGGCAAAACGTAACAATGAAAACCCTAACTCCACTATCTTGTTACCGGAAGTCAACGGGGTTTTGGTGATGCAAGTCCTCCCCAATACTCCCGCCGAACGCGGGGGGATACGTCGCGGCGATGTCATTACTGAAATCGACGGCAAACCTATCGCAACGGGGGAGGAAGTGCAGGGTTTCGTCGAAAGTAGCGGCGTGGGCAAAAACTTACAATTCAAGGTCTTACGGGGCGATCGCACCACGACCGTTACCATCCGCACCGAACAAATGCGCGACAATGTTTAAAGTCTAGTTGCCCATCATTTCTGCCAATACACCACAAAACCCCGGTTTTTGGGAAAAGCCGGGGTTTTCACTAAGTAGCCGCAAAAGCCAAGTACACCTGAATGATACTCAGAGAGGGTACGAACAATACCCCCCTACTCCAGCCATGGTTTGTAGGGGCGTATTGCTTCTGCCCGTAACGGATTAGATGTCTAGATCGGTGAGATTGAGTCTTGGCCCGTAGGTTTCGATGAACTCGCGACGGGGGGCGACGCGATCGCCCATCAATACGGTAAAGATGCGATCGGCTTCCGCTGCGTCTTCAATCTCAACCCGTTTCAGCATCCGGGTTTCCGGGTTCATGGTGGTATCCCACAACTGCGTTGGCATCATTTCCCCTAAGCCTTTAAAGCGTTGGATGGTGTAGTTGGCATTGTCGGGGAATTGCGCGATCGCTTCATTGAGTTCGCGATCGCTATATAAGTATTGATGACTGCGACCCCGTTCTAATTTATACAACGGCGGGCAAGCAATATACACATAGCCGCGATCGACTAAATCCCGTTGATAGCGATAGAAGAAGGTGAGTAGCAGAGTACGGATGTGCGCCCCATCTACGTCCGCGTCTGTGTTGTGACAGCCAATACCGCCCACACCACAAACGAAGTTTTCATCATCTTCCACGGAGAAATCATACACATACTGGCCGACGGGTTCGATTTCTTCATTCTCGATGACTTTCAAACCCATTAAATCATCGCTAATGGTGACGAAATCCAGAGATTTACGAATCGGTTTAGCCAGATAATCCTGCACTATTTTGCTGTTGCTATGACGCTGCCAAATTGCCGTCAAATTTTCCAATTGTTCCTTACCACAAATTGTAATCGTGTAATAAGGATGACGGGTTTGAATCACTGCGTCTGCTGTTGTTGCAGGTTGATGTTTTGTGTGAGTTGCGATCGTTCCCAACTGGCCGCAAAGATACAGTAAACCATCTTTGAGATCGTTAGAATTGGTAGTGAAAGAAAGATTCGTTCCTGCCGTCGTACCATCTCCTAAGAAATAGCCTTCTAAAAAGCTTAATTGCAAAGCTTCACTGACGCTGAAAACCAGATCGGGTAATTTCTTCTCGTTTGCCACTTTTGCCACGCCCCACGCTTGTAATAAACGCGCCGCAGCCACACTATGGAAATAGAGTTTAATGCCGTCGCTGTCGGGGTCATAATAGCAGCGTGGCGTTTCACCAAAAGTAACCTGAATGGCGTTTTTCAGTTCCTCAATAAAGCCTTCATCTTTTTTGCCTAAATTGAGGCTTACTTGATGTTGACTCAGGGTTCCTTCGGCAACATACCAACCCAAAAACCACATTAATTCAGAGGTAATTGGCAGATAACGCTTAAAGGCTTTATCGGTATGGGCTTGGGGGACGATTTCGATATCTTCTCCCAATTCGATTAATTCACTCGGCGTGAAATAATCCAGAGGTTTATAAGCACTGACTTCTCGCCAACGAGCATTTTTGCTATTGTCGTCATGGGCTAAAAGCTCATCGATTTTGCCGGGAACGGTTTGATAAACCACAGCATCATCGCTACCCAAAACTTCTAAATAACTTAAGAAGTGGGATAAGATCGGGCGATTAATACCTCGTTCCCAATGGCTGATGGTAATCGGTTGTTTCACCCCACAAGCCACAGCAACTTTCTTTTGAGAAAGTCCCACTGCTTGCCGTTGTGCGATGAGTTTTTGCCAACTGGTAGCGTCTAATTCTACGCGAGGTTCGCTCCACTGTTCCGGTTGCAAAACTTTCGCTAAAACTCGCTTTCCGGCAATTTTACGAACATCTTCTCCTTGGAGATACAGGGATTGAGTTAATCCAGCTTCGTAGAAGGTTCGCAATAAATCAAGGCGCTGCGGACTTTCAGCAGGACGAGGTAAACGACGAGAAGCAACTAATAAGTCTCCGGCTTTAATTTCGTTGCCTTTTTTGAGTTTAACTTCCCCATTTTCATACACATAAACGCTGTGGGAAGATGTGACTTTACAAGATCGATTGTAACGGGTGGTGATTTTGTACATCGGCTCTTTATGGCCGTGACGAATCACCGCTTTTAGGGGGCGGAAACGGGTTTGATGAGTAGCTGGATCGAAGGCAATGACTTGATAGCGTTCTGGGCTTTCTTTTCCTTCAGCACAATCATCAATAAATTCCCCGATTTTGACAAATTTAGTATTGCCGCGATCGTCCATTACTAAGGTAGGCTCATCCCCGGCTACGCTCATAATAATCACGTTGTGATAGCGCAGTTGATCCGGGTTAAATTCTTCCCCTTTAATCCCTAAACCCAAGGCTGTAATCAGCGATTGAATTTCGGTATTTTTGTAAATCTTGGCATCGTCGGTTTTCTCGATGTTGAGGATTTTACCCCGCAGAGGTAGGATGGCTTGGAAACGGCGATCGCGTCCTTGTTTGGCGCTATTGTGAACGAAAATACCACTGCCTAACGCAAAGTTATGGGTATGCGGCACTTCCAGGTCGTATACATCGTAACGTTCGGTTAAACGCTCAATTTTCACGACGCGATGATTGTAGTTTGCGACTGCTTCGCGAGCGAGATCGGCATTCCCTTCAAAGTAGCGATCGCAGAAGGTATCAAAGCGCAGTAAGGATTTATCCCCCGTTTGCAAGCGATAAGCGCGATATGTGTCTAAATCCAGCGTTCCCTGCTCGATTTCAACTTGTTTGAGGGCAGCAAGGGTTTTGCGATAGTAGGTTTTCTCTAAAGTCGCTTGACGTTTTTGGCGATATTCTGGAGTCCACTGTTGTTTCGTTTTCTCGCGTCGCCACTCTCGCAAGGCTTGGTCTTGCCATTGTTCTTTTGCCAAGGTAGACAAAGCTTGACGGGCTTCTGGGTGAGTCTCGAAATAATCGCGGGTGCGGGTAGCTTGAGCAACACGATTGCTTTCCTCACGACCGTAAGCTTGCTGTGCTTTGTGCAACTGTTCGTGGTTTTGCTGGCGATAAGTAGCATCGCTTTCGTAAAACTCACGCCAAGCTGCTTTCATATAAGCTTGATAAGCTTCATCCTGCCACTGGGCTTTCGCTTGAGTTGACAGCAATTGTCGGGTTTGCGGTTCTTTCATGCGATCGCTCATTTTTGCCCGAAATTCAGGGCTGCGATGAATTTCCCGGCATTTTTCGACAGCATCAGGACGATGCAGTGTTTTCTTGAGATGAGTGCGATGAATGGCGAGATGTTCTTCAACAGACAACCGTTGTAAATTCGTTGGGTTGTTGTTGCGTTTATTGAAATCGATATGATGGCAATGTTCGCCGTCTTCTTGGCGATAAACTCCACGCCAACGGTTATACCAATCAGCGATTAAATGAGTATATAACCAAGAATCCGATTTAGGATTCCAGACCATTTCATAACCGTCTAGGGTAATCCCCGGTTGAGTATGGTCAGAAAGCCGACGATACAACGGCATCAACGAATCATCAGGGGTGAGTTGTGCCGCCGCTTTATAACTACCGTCGCGCAACATAAAGCGGTGATCCGGCGTACAAATCAGGGTTTCGCCGTTGTCGAGGGTAACGCGAACTACCTCAGCGTTACGCTTGGTAATGCGGACATTAATCAAGCGTTCGATGCCTACAGTACCGTCTTTGCGGATGGTGTAACCGAAATGCTCTTTTCCGGTAGCTTGTTCGGCCATCAAGGCTTTGAAACTCAGCTTGCGACCGTCTGCTAAAGCGACTTCGGTATCGCCATGAAAACAGCCTCCCGCACTATCCCCCTCAACAATATAAATCTCGGATTCGGCGGGGTCGCGGGTGCTACAGTCAGCCAGTTTACCCGGTAGGGGGGAGGATTCGAGGACGGATTTACGGCGGACTAATTCTCGCGCGCGTCGGGCGGCTTCGGCAGCTTTGAAGGCTTGGACGGCTTTCTCAATAATTGCGTCGGCGACTTGGGGGTTAAATTCTAAATACTCATTGAGGACTTCCCCGACGAGGGAATCTACAATCCCTCGGACTTCGGTGTTGCCAAGTTTGGTTTTGGTTTGTCCTTCAAATTCCGGGTCGGGGACTTTGACGGAAATGACCCCAGTTAAGCCTTCGCGGACGTTTTCCCCGGCTAAGTTAGATTCGTTGTCTTTGATGCGGTTGCGCTTGCGGGCAACATTATTCATCGTCCGGGTGAGGACGGATTTTAAGCCTTCGAGGTGAGTCCCGCCGTCAATGGTGCGGATGTTGTTGGCAAAGCCTAAAAGGTTGTCGCTGTAGGCATCAATACACCATTGCAAAGCGACTTCGACTTGTACGCCGTCTCTTTCACCGCCAATATAAATAATGTCTTGGTGTAGAACGTCTTTTTGCCGGGTCATGTAGGTGACGTATTCGCGAATCCCGCCTTCGTAGCAATAAGTTTCGCTGCGGTTGGGTTCGATGCGGCGATCGCTAAAGGTGATTTTAACCCCAGCGTTGAGATAAGCGAGTTCTTTTACCCGTCCGGCGATGGTGTTATAGTCGAAATCAACGGTTTCAGAAAAGATGTTTTGATCCGGTTGAAAGGTGACTGAAGTTCCGGTGAGATTTTCGCCTTCTTGCTGGTCTTTTGTGGTTAACTCATCGGCAGGGATGCCCCGTTCGTAGCGTTGTAAATGGACTTGGCGATCGCGCCATACGGTGACTTCAACCCATTCAGACAGGGCATTCACCACGGATACCCCAACCCCGTGTAATCCCCCCGATACTTTATAACCCCCCCCACCAAATTTAGCGCCCGCGTGGAGGACGGTCATTACGGTTTCCAAGGCGGATTTGCCTGTGGTAGGGTGAACATCTACAGGAATGCCGCGTCCGTCGTCTGTAACGGTGACAGAACCATCGGCATTAATGTCAATTTCGATGTGCGTACAGTAACCCGCCAGCGCTTCGTCAATCGCGTTATCCACCACCTCATAAACCAGATGATGAAGACCGCGCGGGCCCGTAGAGCCAATGTACATCCCAGGTCGCTTGCGGACGGGTTCTAGACCTTCAAGTACCTGAATTTGATCGGCGCTGTAACTGCTAGTCATGGAAGTTCCTCAAGTTTTGGCTCATTGAGTCCGGTTGAGACTCCGTTATGATAAAATCCTTAAAAATTTTAACACATAAGGGTTGAAAGCGGTTTTACGGTTCTCTGGGTTAATTTTTGTGTCGATAACCTATTGGCGTTGATAAAAAGGTCAAATTGGTCATTTGTCTTTGGTCATTTGTCCTTAGTTATGTCGTTATAAATTGTTCATTGTAAATTGTAAATTGTAAAAGCGCATTCTTCTCCTCACTCTCATGTTGAAAAAAATTGCCGTGTTTTGTGGGCTGTTTGCTTTGGCCGCGATCGCGATCGTTTATATTGGAACTATCAGGCAATCGTCCGCCACGGAAATTTGCCCGGCGACTTATATTTCTCAGCGTCCCCTGTTGACCGAAGTCCCGACGAATCCGCAACGGGAAGAAATGTATCTCAACGGCGTTTGGGACTTTATCCCCGCAATAGGGGAAGCCCAAGCCCAACCCCCGCAGCAAGGTTGGGGTAAGATTCGCGTCCCTGGAGATTGGCAGCAAGAAGGAGAGGGTTTAGTTCCGGGGGTGATAGAAAGAGGAAACGGGACAGCCTGGCAGGATTTTGACGGTCAGCAGTTGTTAAAGGCTTGGTATCGCCGAGAAATCAAAATTCCGACCGATTGGCAGAATCGAGCGATAAGCGTGAATCTCGATCGCGTCAGCACCGATGCTCAATTATACGTCAACGGCAGGGAGTGTGGCTCTATTGCTTGGCCTTATGGGGCGGTGGATATTTCCCCGTTAGCCACTCCAGGAGAAACGGTGACGTTAGATATTTTAGTGGCGGCGGTAGCCGATGCCAAGGATAAACTTACGGTGATGAGTCCGAATGAGATTTATACCAGCGAGGGGGATAATCATCTCGATTCTAAGGGCTTAATTGGGGAATTGCGCTTATTGAGTTATCCCCAAGCAGCCCATATTAGCGATGTGTTTGTACAACCTTCTGTGCGACAGCAGCAGCTAAATCTGGATGTGGAAGTCGAAGGGGTCAAGCAAGCCCAAAAAGTGGCAGTTACCGCGACTTTATTTAACGAGGAAGGTCAGGTTGAAAAAGAGTTTACCACCTCTAGCCGACTGAAAGCGCAACCCACGCAAACTTTACAAATGAGTTGGGATTGGTCAAATCCGCGATTGTGGGACATCGGACAACCGAATTTATATACATTGCGGTTGAGTTTGCAAGGAGAGAGTATTGAAGATGATTATGACCAATCCTTCGGCTTTCGGGAGTTTTGGGTAGAAGGACGCAAATTTTATCTCAACGGCACAGAAATTAACCTCAGACCCACCTTACATCAAGATAACTGGCAAGGTTGGGGGGTAGGAGTCCCGGAAGTGATTGATAGCACCATTGAGGGATATTTTGAAACCGGCTATAATATCGCGCAATTGTGGCCGTGGAATTATTACGAGCGCGGCAGGTGGCATTTTCGGGATATTTTCGCCGAAAGAGCCGCATTAAAGGGATTTCCCATAATTGCCCCAGCGTTGGATGCGGTGCGAGATGGTTACATTCAGAAATGGAATCGTCGAGAAGGGAAGGCTGCGTGGGAAGAAAAACTCGAACAACAAATGCGGCGCGATCGCGGGCAACCTGCTATTCTAATGTGGGCGAATAGTCCCAACTTTTTCGGCCACAGCGACGACCAAAATCCGCGACGCATTGGTATCAAAAAGTTTGCCAAAGGCTTGAAAGACATCGAAAATGACCGCATGGCCCGGTTAATTCCCATGGGTGAGGATATCATTGCAACGATTAAAAAATACGACCCCACTCGTCCTGCAACCATGCACCAAGGGGCAGCCGTTGGAGATGTTTATGCGTTAAATTCTTACCTCAACCTGATTCCCCTGCAAGAAAGAGAAGAATGGTTGTCCCATTGGGCCGAAAACGGGGAAATGCCTTATCTTGTGGTCGAATTTGGTACGCCGTTGCATACTTCGATTATGCGCGGTCGTAACGGTTTCGGACAAGTGATTCACACCGAACCCCTAATGACTGAATATAGCGCTATTTATACCGGAAAAGAAGCATATCAGCTAGAAAAAGACGATTACCGTGCCAAAATCTCTGAATATTTCCAAGGAGAGCAACAATACCAAAACTGGCAACTACAACCAGAAGTTAACTTTGCCCCCGCTTTCCAACAAGTGCAAGACTTATTTATTACCAATACTTGGCGCAGTTGGCGGACTTATGGCATTAGCGGCGGTATGATTCCCTGGAATACGGGACACGGGTGGCAAGAAACCCAAGAAGGCAAAAAATGGGTGGATTTAGCGGATTATGCCGAAGGAAAGCGGGGGCCATTTCCGGAAAAAACCTATCAATACTTTTTCGACTACCTTTCCCCCACCTATTACAATCTTTATCCAGGGGCAAAAGCATTACTGGCTAATAATGCCCCCACTTTAGCTTGGATTGGCGGGTCAGAGGCGGCTTTTGTTGAGAAAGACCATAACTATTTAGCCGGGGATAGTCTGGAAAAACAAGCCATTTTAATCAACGATAGCCGCAATGAGCAAGATTATAATTTAACTTGGCGAGTGGAAGTGAATGGCAACTCTATCGCCTCTGGGGAAGAAAGCGGGAAAATAGATATCAGTCAACGGCTATTTTTCCCGATAACCGCCCAATTACCTCAAATTAGCGCTAAAACTAACGGTCAAGTTATCTTAAATGCTCGCATTGGTAATGCTTCCCATCAAGATAGTTTTGCCTTTCGCATCTTTAATCCCTCTCCCTCGGTTGCGTCGGTTACGGTATTTGACCCCGTGGGTAAAACTCGTCAAATGCTGCAACAATTGGGCTATGAAGTCAAAAACTTTAACGCCAATACCCCCAAAGATGATTTAGTGATTATTGGCCGCGAAGTCTTATCTGCTAACCACAAACTCCCCTTTACTTTAGAAACCTATCTCCGCGATGGGGGACGCATCCTTATCGAAACTCAAAATCGGGATTGGTTAGAGGAAAAATGGGGCTTCCGAGTTGCCCAAAACTTGAGTCGTCGTGTTTTCCCTGTCGATTCTCAGCATCCAGTTATGCAGGGTTTGGATGCAATGGACTTGCGCGATTGGCGAGGGGAAAGTACCCTTATTACCGCTTATCCTAATAGTATCGAGAATCCCACGAAAAGAAGCGATTACGGTACGCCGTGGTATGGTTGGCATTGGGGGAATCGCGGGACAGTGAGTAGTGCAGCCATCGAGAAACCCCATTTTAGCGCTTGGCAGCCCATTCTCGAAACCGAGTTTGATTTGGCTTATAGTCCCTTGCTGGCGTTAAATTACGGCAAAGGGAAAGCGATTCTCAATACCCTAGATATTGAAGATTATGCCCGCAAAGATGGGGCGGCGCAACAAATTACCCATCAAATTATTAACTATGGGGCTAATTCTCCTCTCTCTCCTCAAGCGGAAAAGGTGGTGTTGTGGGGAGACGAAGAAGATGCGGCATTTTTAGATGATTTGGGGTTGAATTATAACCGCGTGAATACCTGGGACGATGATGCAGATTTAATCATTATCGGGTCAAAAACTACGCCCTCGGATAGCGAGTTACGCAACTATCTCGAAAACGGCGGTAAAGTCTTCTTTCTACCGCGAGAAGCAGGGGATAATCCTTTGGGAATCCAAGTACAATCGCAATCTTTTTCTGGGTCACAGCAAATCCCCACTTGGCCCGAAACTCAGGGTATTAGTGCTTCAAATTTACACCCTCGTAGCGCTTATAATACCGCGTTGATTACCAATGGGGGAGAAATAGCCGCCGATGGGTTGCTGAGTCGCGTCCCAGTGGGGGAAGGGGTGGCGGTTTTCTCGCAATTGAATCCTGCTGATTTAAATGCCGACGAACAGACTTATTTGCGTTTAACTCGTTGGCGACAATACCACGCGATCGCGCAGATTCTAGCAAACTTAGGCGCAAGTTTTCAAGCTGATACCCACAGCCTCAACTCTGCTGAAACCATCCAATACTATCACCCGGATTATCGCGCCGATTTTGACCTCGGTGACGACCCTTACCGTTATTATCGCTGGTAATTTCAGAACCCCGGTTTCTTTAAGAAACCGGGGTTCTAATACGAGGCGTTTGTGGGCGATCGCTAACAAAAATTGTTTGTGGTATCGTTGTGAAACTACTGTTAGATGAAAACCTGTCCGATCGAATCAATATTCAGCCACAGGGTAGTGAAGCGAAAAGCTATCAAGTCAAACAAGTAAGAAATCTAATTTTGAAGTATGGTTTAGGAGGTAGTGATGTCAGTGAAATATGAATTGATTATTTATTGGAGTGAGCCTGACGGGGCTTTTATTGTAGAAGTCCCAGAATTACCAGGCTGTATGGCTGATGGTCAAAGTTATGTTGAAGCGGTAACTCAGGCTGAGGTGGTCATCCAAGAGTGGATTGAAACCGCGCAAGAGTTAGGTCGTGAAATTCCGATTCCGAAGGGGAGATTACTTTCTGCTTAGTCTCTCATAATATTTCATTTGAGAAGTAAATTCACCCTTACCGTTATTATCGCTGGTAATCTCAGAACCCCGGTTTCTTAAAGAAACC
>JBKHDX010000087.1:0-17627 GCA_046541115.1 Spirulinaceae cyanobacterium
AAACCATTTGCCAAGTCATCTCTTGTCCTGCGCGTAACGGGACAAGCCCGGAGTCGGTAAACGGCAATTCATTGGGAATTTGCCAAGTCGTTTTAGTCAAAGTAATCTGTTCGGTATTGCGGGGGAGTTGATAAAAATCTGGCCCGTAGAAACTGGCAAACGCTTCGAGTTTATCGAGGGCATTCATGCTTTCAAATGCCTCAGCGTACAATTCTAGGGCATGAAGTGCAGAAAAACAGCCCGCACAGCCACAAGAACTTTCTTTGCTGTTGCGGGTGTGGGGGGCGCTATCTGTGCCGAGAAAGAACTTAGGATTGCCGGATGTGGCCGCTTTTAGTAAGGCTTGACGGTGGGTTTCCCGTTTGAGGATGGGTAAGCAGTAAAAATGGGGATTAATGCCGCCTTTAAAGATTTGATTGCGGTTGAATAATAGGTGTTGCGGGGTGATGGTTGCGGCGATATTATCGGCTTCTAAAACGAACTCGACAGCATCGGTGGTGGTAATATGTTCGAGTACCGTTCTTAGCTTGGGAAAGCGTTGTTTGAGGGGAATAAGATATCTCTCGATAAAGACTTTTTCACGATCGAAAATGTCTACTTCTAAATCGGTAACTTCTCCATGAAGTAATAAGGGTAAATCTACCTCTTGCATAGCCGCAAAAACGCGATCGCACTTGCGAATATCCGTCACCCCAAATTCGGAATTTGTCGTGGCACCAGAGGGGTAATATTTCACTGCTTTGACAAACCCAGAAGCTTTGGCTTTCTTGATTTCGTCTGGGTGTGTATTGTCGGTGAGATAAAGCGTCATCAGGGGTTCAAATTGTTCCCCTGGAGGAATTGCCGCGAGAATGCGAGATCGATAGGCTTCTGCATCAGCAAGCGATCGCACTGGGGGCTTCAAATTCGGCATTACAATAGCGCGGGCAAATTGGCGCACTGTATGGGGTAAAACGGCTTTGAGGGCTGCACCGTCGCGCAGATGCAAATGCCAATCGTCGGGTCGGGTTAGGGTGATTTGTTGCATTAAGTTGGTTTGGAATTTGTCTAATCTAATTGAGTTTTTTGTTACTCGGAAAATGGTTTTATTTTTACCCAGTTATTATGAACGATCTATAATATTATCAATCAATACCGCGATAGAGTTCAGCGATCGCGAATTCTAAGTTAATGCTGGGTAGTGAAACACAATTGCCAACTTCGTAAATTCTTGTTTCCCAAGTCTCAGCAGAAGTGCGACGACGGCATTCGAGGCGCTGATTTTCTTGAGAAATCAATACATATTCTTCTAAAGTATCAATTTGTTGATAATCCTCAAATTTTTCCCCGCGATCGAAAACCTGGGTACTTGGTGAAAGTACCTCAATAATGAGTTTAGGATAGCGCTTGATGTAGCGGTCTTCGCGATCTCTCAGATCGCAGGTTACAAAGACATCGGGATAATAAAAAAATTGTGTTTGGTAACTCACTTTAACATCCCCCGAATAGAAACGGCAGTTTGAGTCACCAAGATGCTGATTAATCAGACTAATGAAGTTAATGGAGATGCGATTATGATTATCTGTTCCCCCCGTCATTGCGTAGACTAAACCGCGTCGGTATTCGTGACGGATTGGATTGTGATACTCAATATCGAGGTAGTCTTCGGGGCTGATGTAATGGGGAACAGAAATCATGTAGTGTTCTGGGTTCAAACAATTTATTTTAATTGTAGTAATGTCTTCTACGCTCTGTAAGCGGTTAGCATAGGGAGAACATCACTTTGAGGGCTGCATTGTCGCGCAGGGGCAAATCGTCGGGTCGAGTTAGGGGAGGCATAATTCAATTATAAATTGCCAGGGGACTGACGCGATCGCCTTTCCCGAACTGAATTTATAATCGAAGCAATCGGGCTGAATGCACCGAATTGATGATTATTCTTTTTAAATCATGTCTACAACCCAGCTTCCTATTCCTGAATTTTTCAATCGCGATCGCGTCCCCGAAATCTGGCGCGTCCCTTATCAAGAACGAGCAGAACAAGCCGAAAAATGGGCAGAAAAACAGGCTTTAACCCCTGCTGCTGGCGATCCGAAGAAAATCGGATTGTTATTAATTGACGTTCAAAATACGTTTTGTAACCCTGATTTTGAATTGTTTGTTGCCGGACAATCGGGAACGGGAGCAATAGAAGATAACCAGCGTTTGTGCGAATTTATTTATCGTAATTTAGCCTTAATTACTGATATCATCCCAACCCTGGATACTCACACCGCCATGCAAATTTTCCATCCTTATTTTTGGATTAACGACCAGGGCGAACATCCCACCCCATCAGCTACTACGATTAGTTTTGAAGATGTAGAAAAAGGCAAATGGAAAGTTAACCCGGCTGTCGCTTATAGCATTACTAATGGCGATTATGATAAGCTACAAAAACACGCTTTCCACTACACCAGAGAATTAAGTCAAAATAGCAAATTACCCCTCACCGTTTGGCCGTATCATGGGATGTTAGGGGGCATTGGTCACGCCTTAGTTCCTGCCGTCGAAGAAGCTTGTTTTTTCCATAATATTGCCCGGCAAAGTCAAACTGTTTATGACCCCAAAGGTAGCCATCCTCTCACCGAAAATTATTCCGCTTTAAGCCCAGAAGTGACTACCGATGAAACCGGGAAAACTATTGCTGAGAAAAACCATAAGTTAATCGAAAGATTATTAAATTACGACACAATTATTATCGCCGGACAAGCCAAAAGTCATTGCGTTGCTTGGACTGTCGAAGACTTACTTTCAGAAATTAAAACTCGCGATCCGAAACTGGCTCAAAAAGTCTATCTCCTCGATGATTGTACCTCTCCGGTGGTCGTTCCCGATGTGGTAGACTATAGCGAACCCGCCGAAAATGCCTTCAAACGCTTTGCGGACGCGGGAATGCACCGCGTTAAATCTACCGATGAGATGGTGACTTGGCCCGGAATCTCGCTCTAAACCACAACCGCTTTAGAATGTAAACAAGATAGTTCACATTCATTTACAAAATATGGTTGCGTCTGTTTTAATCGAAAACTTACAAAAAAGCTACGGCACAGCCCCTGCGGTTAAAGATATTTCGTTCAAAGTCGAACCGGGAGAGATATTCGGTTTATTGGGGCCCAATGGTGCGGGTAAAACCACCACCATTCGCTGTTTATGCACTCTTGCCAAGCCCGATTCGGGGAAAATTGAAGTTTGTGGGGTAGACGCGATCGCACAGCCCAAAGCAGCCCGTCGTCGTCTCGGCTACGTCGCCCAAGAAGTCGCCCTCGACAAAGTTCTCACCGGCAGAGAACTGCTCAATCTTCAGGCAGCATTGTATCATCTACCGGGGAGTGCGGCGCGATCGCGCATCGACCAACTGATTAACCTCCTCGGACTCCAAGAATACGCCGACAAGAAAACCGGAACGTATTCGGGAGGGATTCGCAAACGCCTAGATTTAGCCGCAGGCTTACTGCATCAACCGGAATTGCTGGTACTTGATGAACCCACCGTGGGACTCGACATCGAGAGTCGCTTTGTGATGTGGGACTTCCTCAAAAAACTCAAAGAAGCGGGAACTACCGTACTCATTACCAGCCATTATCTCGAAGAAGTTGACGCATTGGCCGATCGTCTTGCCATTATCGACAAAGGGGTAGTTATTGCTGAGGGTAGCCCCAACGAACTCAAAGACAGAATCGGCGGTGAAATGGTCACCCTCCGCATTCGCGAATTTACCCCCAACGACGAAGCCGACAAAGCCAAACACACCCTTCTCTCCCTTCCCTTCGTCGAAGAAGCGATTATCAACGAAGCCCAAGGAAACTCGATTAACCTCGTCGTCCAGGGTCAAAGCAACCCTCTCAGCCAAATCGAGAAGGCTTTGCAAGACATTGGTTTACCGACGTTTAGCATGGCGCAATCTCGTCCTAGTTTAGACGATGTTTACCTCGCGGCCACCGGACGCACCCTCATGGATGCCGAACTTGCTGCCGCCGGGACTCGCGATTTGAAGAAAGAGAAGAAGCAACAGATGAAATAGTTATTTGTCCTTGGTCTTTTGTCCTTGGTAATCGTTGGGTTTTTATACGGTAGGGGCGGGGTTTCCCCGTCCAATCCCCACCCGTTTACCCCGTCAATTTCGTTGTAGCCGCCGCCTCAACTTTAGGCTTAACTTGTCACATTAGCCCCGGATTTCAATCCGCAGGCGGGTTAGCGGGTAGACGGTGTATCGCTCGCGATTTGAAGAAAAAGACGAAAGCCATCACGTCGCTAAAACGTAAACTTGGGCGAGGAAACCCCGCCCCTACAGTCGTTTCGGATTTGACGACAAAAAAATAACAGTTGTTATGACGGACATAACAACTGTTATGGAATTAAACCAATTCTAGCGCTGCTCTAAGGCATGGGCAGGGGGTAAAACCACCTTCTTCACCAAGCCAACCGCCCGTAACACTTGAATTGCCCACCAAGTCGGATCGTATTCCCACCAACGCCAACCTGCCGGGGCAACATTGGGGAAGGCATGATGGTTATTGTGCCAACCTTCGCCATAGGTGAAAATGGCAGCCCACCACAAATTCCGAGAATTGTCCTCGATATCGTCAAAGGTGCGATAACCCCAAACGTGGGTAACGGAGTTGATAAACCAAGTGCTGTGCCACAGTAAAACAGCCCGTAAAAACATCCCACAAATCACAAACGACCAACCGCCCAAGACGTACAATAAAATCCCCAAGGGAATTTGTAAGACTAAATGGTAGCGGTCGAGCCAACAGTAAACGCGATCGCGAGCCAAATCCGGCGCATAGCGTTTGTATTGCTCGGAATCAAAGAATTGAGGGCGTTTGTAAAACATCCACAGCATGTGACTCCACCAAAAGCCCCGTTTGGCAGAATAGGGGTCTTTTTCTTCGTCTTCGGTGTGCGCGTGGTGCAAGCGGTGACCCGCAACCCAAAAAATTGGCCCTCCTTGTAATGCTAATGCACCGATGGTTCCTAAGACATATTCAAACCATTGGGGAACCGCCAAACTGCGGTGACTGAGAAGGCGATGATATCCCAAACAAATACCAATACTGCCAAATAGCCAATGCAGGAATAGGGTTACGCCTAAAGCTTTCCAAGAGAAAAACCAAGGGGAGAGACAAGCTAATCCATGCACGACGGCAAAAAAGCCAATGGTGACGTAATTTAAGGGTAGTTTTTGCGGTTGATTGGAATTTATGGGTACAGATGAGGTCATAAAGTTGTTTTTCCTTAACTTAATCAAGTTAATCGAGGTTAAAAATCAGCCCGACTTTGTTTAAAGGGCGATTCCTCTGGCCATTACGGCGGCAAAGAAGGGGATGAGGAACAGTCCTAATAATTCACCGCGAATCAGCCAAGTTAGACGTTGGACTTGGGCTTTTTCGAGTTTGGGAGGCTGGTTTTGTCGGATGGGTTTGAGCCAAAGTAGGAAGGAAATGGTGGGATACAACGACAGCAATCCCACGACGAGAAACAGCCCAATTTTGATCCAGAAAAAGGGGTTGTGGAGATAATATTCTGTGCCTTTACCAAAGTAAAGGACGCGCAAAACCCCTGTAACGAGGACAGTGGTGGCCGAAATGCCATACACCCCATCGGCGATCGCGAGTCGCCAAGCTTGAGCGACGGATAAGCCCGGTTGAAGGGTAAGACTTTCAACGGTAAGCGCAGCAAAAGCCAGCATAAAGCTTGAATAATGTAAATAAGCGGTTATGGCACTTTCCCACATCGGATTTTCGGGCTTTAAGGTTGATTTTGGGATGAAAATAACTTCTCCCTAAATCATTAGACAACTATTTAGTCATTTAGTCAACTCAATAAATTGAGTGAGGAATTGAGATCGCTCTTTAGTATAGGAATAATTAGGCGATCGCCCTAGAATTTAAGATTTGCTTTCGATTTGACGAGCCAGAGGGCTTTACCCTAAAAAAAGACAGGTTTATTGAGGGAGAGAAAAATGGCTTACCGCAGCAACTTAGACAGCGATCGCGCCCTGTATGTCGAAAATGTCGGCGACCAAACCCACATTACCCTAACCCTGAGTCGCCCCAACCAACAGCAAAGCCAAAGCCACAGCCTCACCACCGGACGTTGGCAAACCCCACCCACGTTGTACCGCAGCACCAACGGCTTTATTTTGCGGCTTGAAGGCACAACAAGCCAGAGTTTCGTACAAATACAAGGCGCTCAAATGAGCAGCGCCACCACAACCCCCAACTTGTCTCAAGTCGAAGTCCTACCCCTGCAACCCATCGAAGACAAGCCCCCTGCGTCAATGGCTGAGATGGAACCCATGCAGCCCATGAAGCCCATGCAACCCCTAAAAATGGGCGATATGTCCATGTCTATGAAACCCATGGAAATGAAAATGGGTAACATGAGCCTGAGCATGAATAACCAGAAGGAAACCAAGGCAGAGGCATCTCAACCGCGATTTTGTACCCAATGCGGCAATCCCTTGGAAACCGGCGATCGCTTTTGTGGGGCTTGTGGTGCCGCAGTTAAAGCAAAACCGCCAAAATAAGCGACAATAAAGGTCTTGATTGGATTCTTTAGAAATTGGCAATGACTTACTGCTTAGGCATTCTCAATCGTGCGGGGCTAGTCATGGCAAGCGATTCTCGCACCAATGCTGGCGTTGATTATATTTCAGCCTATCGCAAACTCTTTGAATTTTGTCTGCCGGGCGATCGCGCCTTGTTGATTTGTACCTCTGGCAATTTGTCTGTCTCTCAAGGAGTCATTACCCAACTCAAATGGGATATTCAAAACGAAGCAGAAATGAATTTGTTTTCTCTCCCCACTCTGTACGAAATTACTCGCTACGTCGGTAACAAAATGCGAGGGATTCAAGATGAAAATCGCGAATGGCTCGAACGGGATAACATTGATTATCACTGCAATATGCTCGTCGGCGGTCAAATTAAAGGAGAAGAAACGCAACTCTATCAAATTTATCCCCAAGGCAACTTTATCCAAGCCACCGAAGAAACGCCCTTTTTGCAAATTGGCGAAACCAAATATGGCAAGCCCATTCTAGACCGTACCCTCACCTTTGATACCCCCTTGGATGCTGTGGCTAAATGTGCGTTACTTTCGATTGACTCTACCATGAAGTCGAATATTTCAGTGGGCCCGCCGATCAATGTCGCCATGTACCAAGCCGACAGTTTTTTGTTGCGTCACGGGCTTCAATTGCGCCTCGGCGACCCCTATCTAGCGAAAATGCGAAAATTATGGCAGGATTCCTTGCGCCAAGCCTTTGATGCCATGCCTAATATAGAATGGGAGCAAGTCCCCGATCCTGAAGATGTTTTGATTGACTAAGCACAGCCATGGCTGCTACACCGCATCAGGAAAATGGTCTAGGTTGGCAACTCTACCAACTGCAACAACGGCTTAATCAAGGATGGGAACGGTTGAGCGATCGCTTGACCGAAAGTCTCGGCAATCTCCCTAATCCTGACCTCGATAATTCACAATGGCCCGACCTGACAGAATGGGTATTTTGGGGCGTATTGGGTCTATTATCCCTGACGCTGCTGTGGACGTTGTGGCGGTCTTTAAACCCCCGCTTCCAGGCTTGGTTGAAAAATTCTCGTCCGGGGCGATCGCGTCGTCTCCCTGCCCCAGATCGAGACGTTTCCGCTACTCAATGGGGAGCGCGATCGCGCAATTTTGCCCAAGCGGGAGATTATTATCAAGCCTGCATCGCCCTCTACATGGCTATGTTGCAACACCTCCACGATCGCGGCATTGCCCCTCATCAATCCAGTCGCACCGATGGCGAATATCTCCAAATTATCCAACAACTCCCCCAATCTCAACCCTATCAAACCCTGCTGATTACCCATCAACAGCTTTGTTTTAGCAATCAACCCGCATCGTTGCAACTCTGGGAACAATGTCAGCAAGCGTACCAAAAAATGATGAATAGTCCTTAGTCCAATGACCAATAATAGGGTACAGACACCAGCCAAACCCGAAACCCTCTTACTCAATTTACCCAAAATCCTCAAACTTCAGGTCACGCCTGAACAGTTTGCTGCCCTGGCGGCGAGTAATCGGGAACTACAACTAGAGAGAACGGCAAAAGGAGAGTTAATCGTGAATCCGCCCACAGGATGGGAAACTGGGGAACAGAATTTTAAGATTATCGGGCAATTACATCGCTGGTACGACGAATACGAACAAGGAAAAGCCTTTGATTGTTCGGCAGGATTCACTTTACTCAATAATGCAATTCGTTCTCCTGATGCTTGTTGGATTAGTCAAGAACGTTGGGATAATTTAACACCCGCACAAAAAAGCACATTTCCGCAGATTTGCCCGGATTTTGTGGTGGAATTGCGTTCTGCGTCCGATTCGCTGCCATCTCTTCAAGCCAAAATGCAGGAATATAGAGAGAATGGGGCGAGATTGGGCTGGTTAATCGATCCACAAAATCGCACCGTGGAGATTTATCGCGAGGGTTCAGAAGTCGAGATTTTGTCCAATCCTACTGAGTTATCAGGAGAGGAGATTTTACCGGGTTTTGTCTTAAATCTGCGTCGGGTGTGGGGTTAGTGAAAAAATTGCTTGTTCGATCTTAGCTAAGGCTTGGTCTAAATCGTCATTGACAATCTGAACATCAAATTCCGTACTGAGTTCTATTTCCGCTTTTGCTCGTTGCAGACGTTTCGCGATCGCGTCTTCGGTATCGGTGCCGCGATCGCGCAGTCGTCGTTCTAGTTCTGCCAAATTCGGCGGTAAAATAAACAAGCGGAATGCTTCAGGAAAAGTTTGCTTGACTTGCTGTGCGCCCATCACTTCGATTTCGAGCAACACCGTCCGACCCTGATGAATTTGGGTTTCTACGTTTTCTCTAGGAGTGCCGTAGTAATTTCCCGCATATTCAGCCCATTCGAGTAATTGTCCTTTTTCAATCAGGGTTTTAAACTCCGCCGGGCTGACAAAATAATAATCCTTTCCTGCGACTTCACCGGGACGCGGTTGCCGAGTGGTGGTGGAGATAGAAAGGTATAATTCGGGATGGCGAGCTAAAAGCAAGCGAACCAAAGTGCCTTTGCCGACACCACTCGGGCCTGTAATCGCGATGAGTTTTCCTGAACTCATGAAGTTAGATGCTGTGGTTAATTGCTATTCGTCGTTTCTTTGCCAATGACAAAGCGGTGAGCGACGGTTTCCGGTTGGATTGCTGATAGTACCACATGACTCGAATCAGTGACAATAACAGCCCGGGTACGGCGACCATAGGTTGCATCAATGAGTTGACCGCGATCGCGAGCTTCGGTGATGATTCGTTTGATGGGGGCTGATTCTGGACTCACAATCGCGACGACACGATTTGCCGATACGATATTGCCAAATCCAATATTAATTAACTGAATGTCCATAAATAATGTCTTCCTAATTGCCTTGTCTTTGTTTTTTTTGCATTGCTTAACAATATTCAACTTTTATGTTAGCGACAAAAATCTCCCATTACAATGCTAAAAGCTACAAAATTCACGATTTTTTCCGAGTTTATTTCTTCTGACGTTTTTTACCTCAAGAAATCTTTAGTGACTTCTATCTCAGGAAATAAAGTTTTTTTACTGTAACGCAAACTTTCCCAAAAGATTGCTAATTTGAACGCAATTAGTCATAAATTCCATGCAACCTGTTGACTTTACCACCATTACTGCGACTTGCACTGAACTACGTCAGAGTTGGCTTCCGGCCCGAGTCGAACAATTTTATCAGCGAGACCGCCACACCCTCGCGATCGCCCTGCGTACCCTTGACAAACGCGACTGGTTGAGCATATCTTGGCATCCCCAAGCGGCTCGAATTTGTATTGGCGATCCGCCGCCGCGCACCCCGGATACTTTTACATTTAGCGACCAGCTACGCCATCAACTCAACGGCTTGGCCTTAACCCGGATTGTGGCGATCGCGCCCTGGGAACGGGTGTTAAATTTCCAATTTGCCCAACGACCCAGCGACCCCCCGCAATGGCACCTTTACGCCGAAATTATGGGCAAATACAGCAACCTTATTCTGACGGATGCGAACCAACAAATTGTCACTTGCGCTCATCAAGTCAGTTCCCAAAAATCTAGTCTGCGTCCCGTCCAAACCGGACAACCTTATGAACCCCCACCGCCCCTTTTAGGCAATGCTCCCAGTTTAGAAGAAAGTCGCGATCGCTTTGTCGAGCGCGTCAGTCTCGTCCCCGGTAAGCTCAAAAAACAACTCCTGAACAGTTATCGCGGTGTCAGTCCGGTATTGCTCGAATCCATGGCAGAAATGGCGGGTTTGGATGCTCAACAATCTACCGATACCTTGTCTTCTGAAGATTGGAATGCCTTATTTGAGCGTTGGCAAGAATGGCTGCATTGCCTGGAAACTGAAACCTTTACCCCTGCTTGGACAACCACAGGATACACAGTTTTGGGATGGGGCGCGATCGCCCCGGCAAAAAATGTACAAACCCTCCTCAACCACTACTACACCAACCAACTCAACCAACAGGCATACAAGCAACTCCGCCATCAGTTAGAGCAAAAAGTCAAAAGTTTGCAAAAAAAGCTCAACCAAAAAGCCGAAACCTTCAAAACCCGCCTCGCGCAATCCGACGAAGCCGACACCTACCGCGCTTTAGGTGACTTACTCATGGCGCATTTGCATCAATGGCAACCGGGCATGAAATCCATTACCCTCACCGACTTCACCACCGGGGAAGACAAGCAAATTCCCCTCAACCCCGAAAAAAACGCCGTCCAAAACGCCCAAGCCCTCTACAAACAGCACCAAAAGCTCAAACGCGCTCGTAACGCCGTTGCCCCCCTCCTGGCGGAAGTGCAAGCCGAACAACAATACCTCGAACAAATCGAAACTGCCCTCAGCCAAATCGACGACTATCGCAACCCCGAAGACTTACAAACCCTCGAAGAAATCCGCGAAGAATTAATCCAAGAAAACTATCTCGACGGGGGACGCAGTAAAACCCGCCCGGACAACGCCCCCGAAGCCCAACCCCATCGCTATCAAACCCCCTCTGGCTTTGAACTCCTCGTCGGACGCAACAACCGCCAAAACGACCAACTAACCTTTCGCCTAGCCGGGGATTACGATCTCTGGTTTCACGCCCAAGAAGTGGCAGGATCGCACGTTTTAATGCGTCTTGAACCTGGTGCGGTTCCCGACCAAGCCGACCTCCAATTTGCTGCCGATTTCGCTACCTACTACAGCCGCAGTCGTCAGAGCGATCGCGTCCCCGTCGCCTATACCGAACCTAAATATGTCTATAAACCCAAAGGTGCAAAGCCCGGAGTCGCCATTTACCAACGAGAGCAGATTATCTGGGGACAACCCCGCCAAGCGGAAATATATCTCCAGCAAAATTAAATAATTAGCCTTGTCAATCTACCCCTCGGTAGATGATAATTTATTTATATGCTCCAAAGTACAGACATCAGATTGTGACTCATGTTACAATTCATGTAAAGAAATGTTTAGTGTTGTTGCACTGGGAACGCGCAACACGGATTTTCTCCGAGCTAAAAACGACAACAAATGAGGTAATTCCGCCAGCCTACGCAACTCAAAAGGGCTGGCTTTTGTTTTTAAATACAGAATTTAATAAATACTATATGTATCACATTTGGACAAAAAAAGCAACTAATTAAGCAACCCGGTTTCTGGGGTCAGGTTTGAACCGTTGAGGTCGCCAGACCAGAAACCGGATATCTCTAAACATCACTGTTTTCCAGAAGTTTATATTACTTCGCAGCTTGAGCTTGCATCGCTTTTGCTAACTCCTGGGCCACTTCAGGACGAGAGAATTGCGCGGGTGGCAGTTCACCACGACGCAGCATTTCTCGCACCTTCGTTCCCGAAAGATGGATGCGTTCTTCAGGCTTACTGGGACTCGTTTTCGTCGTCGCCATTTGTTGAGTACGCATACAATAAAAAGCGTGTTCAAACTTCATCGGGAGAATGCCCAACTCTCCCGGTTCAAACTCATCAAAGATATGTTGCGCGTCGTAAGTGCCGTAATAATCCCCGACTCCGGCATGGTCGCGACCGACAATAAAGTGGGTACAGCCGTAGTTTTTGCGAATCAAAGCGTGGAAAATCGCCTCGCGGGGGCCCGCATACCGCATCGCCGAAGGGTTAATCGCCAAAATCACCCGGTCTTGGGGGAAATAATGCTCCATCATAATTTCATAGCAGCGCATCCGCACATCAGCCGGGATATCGTCGCTTTTGGTCGCCCCAACCAAAGGATGTAGAAACAAACCATCCACGGTTTCGAGGGCGCATTTCTGGATGTATTCGTGGGCCCGGTGGATGGGGTTGCGGGTTTGGAAACCGACTACAGTTTTCCAGCCTCGGTCTGCAAACATTTGGCGAGAAGCCGCCGGGTCGATTTGATACGCGGGGAACAGAGGATGAGGGTCTCGTTCTAACAGCCATACCGGACCTGCCAAATTAATCGGCCCTTGGTCGTAAATGACTTTTACGCCGGGATGTTTAGTTTCGTCAGTTCCGTAGACATTTTCAGCTTCGTGGGCTTTGCTATAGCGGTATTTTTGGGTGAGTTCGAGAATCCCAATAAAGCGTCCGGTACTGTCATCAAGGCGAATCCAACTGCCTTCTTTGAGGGGTTCGGCTTCGTCTTCGGTAACCGATAAGGTGACGGGAATCGACCAGGGCGTACCATTAGCGAGGCGCATATCAGTGACTACGGTTTCATAGTCAGATTGTGCCATAAAGCCAATTAGGGGGCTAAAGCCACCAATGGCAATCATCGCTAAATCTGAGGCTGCCCGGTCGTCGATGGTAATACGGGGCAGTTTGTCTCCTTGGTCGAGAAATTCTTGCTTTTCGGCAGCAGTGGCAATCCGGTTGATAAGATGACCGCCGTGGGGCGCGTTATTGTAGAGGGAACTCATCTGTTGTTGTTTTTACATTTCAACCATCCATCCTATCTCAATGTCGTCCCCAGACATCTTCTTAATCGTGCTTTGCTTGAGTTTATGGACAGGGAGGGAGAGGGGGAGGAGTGGGAAGAAATTACCAATTACCAGTTACCAATTACCAATTGAGGGATTGTGGGAATAACCAATAACCAACAACCAACAACAAATAACCAACAACCAACAACGCAGCTCACTGAAAAGAAGGTTTCGACTCTGGTTGATAAATGTAATCGTAGTCAAAGGGGAAAGGATGGAGATTTCGCACAATAGAAAATCCCAGTTGGCTGACGGTATCAGTGGTAAAAGTCGCCATTACCAACTCAATTAACTTTTTTTGACCGATTTGGGGAACTTTAACAAAGTAATCCCGTTGAGCAAAAAACAAATTTTTATCCCTAGGATTGACAATGCCGTTGAGTTTATGAGCGTGTTGAATCGGTTTGATGTAGGTGTAGAAAAAGTCTTCTTGGTTGGTTTGCAGCAAATACAAGCGTTCGTGTTGCAGCCAACTCATTTTAAACATCATTTTGATGACTTCAAAGCCCAGAATATAGTTTAAAACATAGGTTTTTTCTTCGGGGCTAATCACCAAGCGCAACGCCGATTCCAGGTATTTTTCGGGCTGACAGCGTACATCCTGGGCCGAGTGGATGTAAAACTGACGAATATAAGTCCGTAAAAAAGAAGGGGTGAGTCGGGTATCAATATGGAAGCTTTCGAGATGGCGTTGAACTTTGGCTTGGGTGTCGTAATCTTGAATGATTTTGGCAATAATACCATCGGCAGTATATTCATCTAAGAAGTGGCCCTGTACTTCTGGAGATGCACCCAACAGTAAATAGCACAGGGATAACAAATAACGGCGTTCTTGCCAAGGCAGTCTTTCTGCCCAGTTTTTGGCTTCCTGCGGCAGTTTATCTAACATTTGGTCCACTTGGGTTGTCTCGGTTCCCAAGGAAATAACATCGAGTTCCATGGCCTTATTCCGTTTGCTCTATCGGCTTAGTTACTTGAATCGGGTGTAAATGTGTGGGGTGAATTTTCTCTAGACGACCGCAGTCCGTTACTCAGGTTGAATGGGAAACATCGCGACCGGATAAATCAAAAAGTGAAGCGGTAGAGCCACAACGGTTTTTTAGGTTGGGATGGGGTAATCGCAAAACTACGCAGAGCGCAATTCGTCAAGTTTATCGCGGACAGCTTGGATATCTTGCCACATTAACCATTTCGGACTTCCTTTCTCCCGCGAGGGATTCCGCAGAAGATAAGCCGGATGAAAAATTGCCATGCACAGCAACTGATTCCATTCTAGCCACTGACCCCGAACTTTGCTGATGGCTTTTTTCTCTCCGGTGAGGGCTTTGAGGGCCGTTGCACCTGTAAATAAGATGATTTTCGGGTCAATAAGGCGAATTTGTTCGAGGAGATAGGGCTTACAAGCTGCGACTTCGGGAGCGAGGGGGGTACGATTTCCAGGGGGACGACATTTGACCACGTTGGCGATATAAATGTCTTGCTGGGTGTCGAGTTTGACAGCAGCAAAGATTTTTTCGAGGAGTTGACCCGACCGACCCACAAAGGGTAAACCTTTTTCGTCTTCTTGTTGACCGGGGCCTTCGCCAACTACCATAATATCAGCTTGGGGGTTGCCTCGGCCGACTACGGCATGGGTGCGACTTTCACTCAGGCCACAGCGTTCGCAAATTTGACAGTGGGGTATGAGTTCTTCGAGACTTGTGTAGGTTTGCGGGGGAATGGGAATATTAGCATCGGTGGGGATGCGCTCTTTTTGTTGAGGGTTCGGGGTAGAATCGGCTTCAGAATTGAATAAACTAAGTTGTTGGTCGTCGGTCATAGTTATATTTACCATCAGAACGTAGATGCACGGATAACGGCTCTCGCGCTACACTTCAGTCATTGTAGGGTAGAGCAGAAGTTTATTGAAGTCTCAATCTTTCAATAACTCCCACCTGCTAAATGCGAGGTGGGAGAGTGTAGGATTCAGCCTACCATAACCCTTGAATAGCACACTGAGTTCTAGTCTGATACGCAATCACCCAATATTTCGCCAGTTTGGATTATCTGCAAGACCTCTGATTAGGTCGCTCTACCAGTTAGGACATCTTGATTAGAATGTGCGAGGCGACATGAAAGGGGAATAGCAGTCAAGCAGAGGGGAATAGGACAAAAGGAATTAAAGTTGTGATGAGATTTTGGCAACGTTGGTATAACAATTTTCAGCAAGCTTGTCAGCAAAATCCGCCGCGAGTGGTCGAAGCGATTATGCTAATTTTAGCAATTTTGTTATTGCTTTTTTTGATTTTCACTTGGCAGGGGTTGGAGCAGTGGCCTTATTTGATTTTGAGTTTGTGTTATTGTTTGGGGGCTTCTGTGTCTTTGTTGGTACGGGAAACCCATTTTTATGGCCAGCAACCGCAGGTTACGCCCACGGCAGTTTTTATGGGCGGGGTCGTGTTAATTTTAGTCGTGAGTTTGATTGCTTTTAGTTCTTTAGTGATTTAAGGTTTTCTATGAGCCAATTGATCCAAGTTATTCGCGATCGCATTGCCCATTCTTCTCAAAACAAAATTCCGTTTGCCGCGTTCATGGATTTAGCGCTGTATCATCGGGAATTGGGCTATTATAGCGGCGGCAATGTGGAAATTGGGTCGCGGGGCGATTTCTTTACTTCTGTGTCGCTGGGGGCAGATTTTGGCGATTTGCTGGCGGTTCAGTTTGCCCAAATGTGGCAAGTTTTAAACCAGCCTCAGCCGTTTATTTTATGGGAAATGGGGGCGGGTTTGGGGGATTTGGCGTTAGATATTTTGAAGGCTTTAGAAGGTCGATATCCTGATTTTTATGCTCAAGTTGAATACTGGATTGTTGAGCAATCTCCGGCGTTAATTCAGCGACAAAAGGAGGTGTTAAAGGGTTATCCGGTACAGTGGAAAACCTGGTCAGAGATTGAAGATAACAGTATTGTTGGTTGTGGTTTTGCGAATGAATTAGTCGATGCGTTTCCGGTGCATCAAGTGAGGGTAGAATCGGGGGAATTAAAGGAAGTTTATGTGACCGAGACGAAAACCGGATTGACAGAAATTACCGGAGAGCTTTCTACGCTACAATTAGCACAATATTTCCAAGATATGGGGATTAATTTACTCGCACCCGATTATGTCAAGCCCTATCAAACTGAAGTGAATTTAGCAGCAATTTCTTGGTTAGAAACAGTTGCGAAAAAGCTCCAAAAAGGCTATTTGATTACAATTGACTACGGCTATACTGCGACGCGATATTACAACCGAGAGCGATCGCGCGGTACGTTGCAATGTTACTACCAACACCGCCGTCACAACAATCCCTACATTAATCTCGGCCAGCAAGATATCACGGCTCACGTTAACTTTACCGCCTTGCAGCACTACGGCCAGCAGTACGGCTTAGAAACTCTCGGTCAAACCAAACAAGGAATGTTCCTGATGGCTTTGGGTTTAGGGGAAAAACTCAACGCTTTATCAAGCGGACAGTTTGGCGTTGAGCAAATTTTACAACGGCGAGATGCCCTGCATCAACTGATGGACCCGACGGGATTAGGGGGCTTTGAAACCCTGATTCAAGCCAAAGGACTTAGGGAAACCGAAGCCACCCAACCCCTACAGGGTTTAACCATGCCGTTATTTTAAGCGTTAGCGGTAACAGGAGCAGGTTGTAGTAAACTCAGAAGATGACCGTCGGGCGATCGCACTGCGGCCACTTTCCCGAAAGAAGGCTCGCGGACTCTGCCTTCAAGTTTAGCCCCCAGACTTTCTAACTTTTCGAGGGCTTTGTAAACATCGTCTACATGAAAGCTTAAAATTGGAGAGTGACCGGTTTCGGCGGTACTTTGGGCAAAGTGAAGGGCAATGGTTGTGCCATTTGCGTCTAATTCAGCCCAACCGGGACTTTGCATTTTGATTGGTAATCCCAAACCTTCGTTGTAAAATTTGACGGTTGCGTCGATGTTTTCCACCATCAACATGACGTGCTTAAATTCTGCGGCCATTGATTCTCCTAAGGTTGTATCCTACATTCCGCTTCTAGTATAGAAAGAATCCTGATAGGACGGCCGCGACCGCGAAAAAACAAGGACACTGCATCTCCTTTATTTCATACCAATGACCCAATCTTTGCCACAACAAGTTAAACCGCTTTTGGCTCAATCCTCTACAGATTCGTTACGAGTGTGGCTGCTGGCAATTTTGGCTTCAGGAATGCTGCATCTGATTGGGGTGGGAATCTGGATATATTATCAACGAGTGGTCATCGTGATGCAACCCACCCCCAATGAGGCTGTTGCTCGCGATCCCGCAGGGATCCGCTTCGCGGCGCGCGCCTTTCCGATAGAATTGATCGCAATTGAGGCTCAAACCCCCGTCTCGGCTCAAAAACCCACTTCTGAGCCAACTTCTGTTACACCGTCTCCCATTCTTCAAGAGACTCCGACACCAGCCCCAACTCGCAAAAATTCTCAAATTCCTGCAAAACTTCCTTCTCTGGCTTCGTCTCCACCAACACCCAATCCATCACCTCAAGCGCAAGCGTCACCAACACCTAATCCGACACCAACACCCAATCCATCACCCAAACCAC
>JBKHDX010000088.1:0-17574 GCA_046541115.1 Spirulinaceae cyanobacterium
AACAAAATCACTTTTCCAACCGCACCACATACCACTGAATATATTGTCCAGGGGCAACATCAAACTCGCAAGACGTTTCCATTAAATGTTGGGCTTGCGCTTCAAGGGAATCAAACTTTTGTAACTCTCGCGGTAAATCCTCTTGAGCTTGTAAAATATTTTTGAGCTTTTCTAACAACTCCTCAGCCGTCAAAAAGACTTCCGGTTGATTAGGTTCGAGGACAACATAAGCATCCTCTTGATACATGATAGAATCAGCCATATTTGCTTAAAATTTCTGAAGTAACCTTAATTATTCTTTTACACTAATATTAAACGCGATCGCCCACTTTTTATTTATGGCTAATCCTCTATTAACCCTGACTTACGAAACCGCCTTAGAAGACTTAGGAAATGATTACTACGATATCGTTGCAGCCGCAGAATTTCCCGAACATACTTTGCGCTTTCGCAACGATGACATCTTACGTCAGATTGGCCTCGACCCCGCACAAGTTAGCGAAGATGATTTGATTGAAGCCTTTGGTTTTTTCCACAGCCAGCGCCCTTTACTCGCCCTGCGCTATCATGGCTATCAGTTCGGGCAGTATAACCCTCAACTCGGTGACGGTCGCGGCTTTCTCTACGGACAAGTGCGGGGAGTAGACGGGGAATTATACGATTTTGGCACGAAAGGGTCGGGACGCACCCCTTATTCTCGCACCGCAGATGGCCGCTTAACCCTCAAAGGGGGAGTCCGAGAAGTTTTAGCCGCAGAAGCCTTGCATCAGTTAGGGGTGCGGACTTCTCGCTGTTTGAGTTTAATCGAAACTGGGGAATCTTTGTGGCGGATGGATGAGCCTTCTCCGACTCGATCTTGCGTGATGGTGCGGTTTAGTCGCTCCCATATCCGCTTCGGCACGTTTGAGCGCCTTCATTATATCCAAAGACCGGATTTAATCAAAACACTCCTCGACCACGCGATCGCCCTATATTACCCCGAAATCGATGCCCACAGCGAAGACCGCTATCAGCAATTTTACGGTCAATTGGTGCAGCGCGTCGCCCAGTTAGCCGCCCAATGGATGGCCGCTGGTTTCTGTCATGGGGTTTTAAACACCGATAATATGTCCATTACCGGGGAAAGCTTTGATTACGGCCCTTATGCTTTTATTCCCACCTACGACCTTAAATTTACTGCCGCTTACTTTGATTACGGACAGCGCTACTGTTACGGCAATCAACCGGGAATCTGTCGCTTGAATCTGGAATTGTTGCAAACGCCTCTGGGATTGGTGATGAAAAAAGAGGATTTAGAAGCGGGGATTGAGTTATTTGACGAGGCTTATTTCTCGACTTATCGACAGCTAATGGTTGAAAAACTCGGCTTTGAGCAGTTACCTCAAGCTGAAGCCCAAGAGTTAGTCAGTTTAACCACAGAAATGCTCAAAAAGACGCAAATCGGCTATCACGAATTTTTTGCTGAGTTAGCCAAAGGGTTAAACCTGCATTGGCGCAAAGATGCCAGTACTATTCTTTGTGATGCGCCCTTTTCTATGGCAGAGTGGGACGAATGGCGAGAATTGTATCATCGGTTACTGAACCAAGTCGAAGTTGAGGAGATGTTTGCAATGGGCGATCGCCTCGAAGATCGTAACCCACAAACGGCCCTCCTCCGTCCTGTTATTGAGTCAATTTGGGAACCCATTACCCAAGAGGACAACTGGGACCCGTTTTATCATTTACTTGCCAGAATCGCCGCGAAGGACTAATACTCTAGAAAGATTCCTAACAATAATGAAATTACCATTAATTGTCAGCGCGATCGCCCTTTTTTCCATTTTTTCCCCCGAAGCGGCTCAAGCCCTCAACCCGGAACATCTCGAACGCTTGCGAACTACGGGAAGTTGTGTGAATTGTGACCTCAGTGGGGGCAGTTTTCTCGAAGCAAATTTGAGCAATACGGACTTACGCGGGGCAAATTTGGCGGCGGTGGACTTAACGCGGGCAAACTTGCGCAATGCTCGGTTACAGGGGGCAAATTTGGCGGGAGCGACCCTTATTGATGCTAATCTGGAAGGGGCAGATTTGTCGGGGGCTAATCTGCAAAGTACGGCGTTGACGCGGACGAATTTCACCGGGACAATTTTGCGAGGTGCGAGTTTCGTTCAGGCCAAGTTGTGGGAAACTAACTTACAATCGGCAGATTTGACGCGATCGCTCTTTTGGCAAGCTCAGTTACGCAATGTTAACTTGACCGATGCGAATCTGAGGGGAACGGATTTACGAGCCGCAGAAGTCGAAAATAGCGATTGGCAATCGGCTCAACTCCGAGATACAATTTTGCCCGATGGAACTTATGTGCCTTAGTTATCATCTAAGAAATAGGTTTTTCGTGGAGAGCGATCGCGACTAAAAGCGCGACAATAATTAAGTATGATGGTAAAACGGCGTTGGTTGGGTTTAGGTGTGGTTCTGGCAGCTTTAACCTTACTTTGGGGAACTCGCACTCCGGCGGCGGATCGCGTTGTTTTACAATATGGGTTTATGTCCGGTTCGGTGGCGATCGAAGATTTAGAAAACTTAGCCGAGACAGGAGAAACCTCTCTAGAACTCAAAGCTTATTTGATGTTAGCGAATCAACAGCCTGAAACCCTCAGACAAGTTTTGACAAAAGAAGTGGTAGTAAATGGGGCATTACTCGAAGGACTATTAACCACCCCCCCAGGAGAATTAATGCTCGACCAAGTGGGGGATGTCCTGCATAATCCTGACAACGAAGATAATGGCCAAGCCTTACGCTCGGCGATTGTCAGTTCAGCACGACCGGATGGTAACATTACGTTGCTCGAAGTGCTGCAAAATTATCCTAGCAACGAAATCCATGTAAATGGCGATCGCGTCGGCGAACTAGCAGCAACCCTTGATAATGCGATCGCCCAACTGCCCGATTGGTTAGTGCGAATATTAGTACGCTAACGTTTCTAAGGTTTCCCGTAAATAGCGACGAACCAAAATATCCCAATCTTGAGATGAGCGGGGTTCAGAAAACTGCTGTTCGAGTCGCCAGCGTTGAAACCCAGAACTCGATGCGATCGCTTCTTTGAGACTAGCCCAGACTTGGCGATCGCTGTTGAAGTTGGGCGCAGCAGCAGAACTTGAGTTAGACATAAGCAGACCTCCAAAGCCTTAAATTGTCTGACTTGACTAATTCTTAGAATAACGCAGCTTTCTGGGCCTTAATGTAAAGCAGACTGCAAAATTTCTAACTTTTACGCCATTAGTCCTTTGTCTGATGTATCCATGACCCATAATCAATCGACGCGATCGCGCCTATCGCTACAATTAAAGCTGAATGCCCTAATTTTGTGATAGAGGTTTATTGACTTATGGGAGAAGCCAAACGCCGTCGAGAAGCCCTCGGAGAGCAATACGGTCAAGAAGACAGAATACTACCCTGGATTCCCATCACCAAAAGCCAATCCGAGCAATTTCTCAAAATCACCAGTCGCGGAGCCTGGATTGGTATTAGTATCCTTGTGGCAACTTGGTTAACCGTCCGCATTATTGGCCCGGGCTTGGGTTGGTGGACGGTGAATTAATCATCAAGGGACACCAGAGGCAGTAGGCTTGTAGGGGCGGGGTTTCCCGCCCAGCCGTAGCCAAAAAGGGAAAGCACCTAACTGCTGTAACTGAACCACAATCTAAACATTGTCTAATATAGACTTGTTCCCAAGATGCTTGCACCGAGCATCAGTCCTATAGATTCTCTAAAAAAATATACCTTTTCAGGCAACTTGGGACACAATTAAATTCAGTTTGTTCAGCAGGAGTTTTGCACCCGTGCAAACCAACACTCGCCCAACCGAAACCGTCAAAATCAAGGTAGAAGATGACCGCACCGGCATGAGCGTCGAAACGCTCAAACGCGCCTTTGCCGATAACCTCTACTACAATCGTGGCAAAGATACATCTTGGGCCACCCCCAAAGATTACTACATCGCCCTGGCTTACACCGTGCGCGATCGCTTGCTCAATCGCTTTATTGCCAGTCGCAAAGTCCACACCCAGAAACACGTCAAAGTCGTTTGTTACCTGTCAGCCGAATTCTTGATGGGTCGTTATCTGGGCAATAACCTAATCAACCTAGGGCTATACGAGCGCATCCAGGAAGCCATGGCTGAGTCCGGGCTAGATTTGGGAGAACTACTCGAACAAGAACACGACCCCGGCTTAGGCAACGGGGGCTTAGGCCGCTTGGCCGCTTGTTTCCTCGATTCCCTCGCCACCCTCGAAATTCCAGCCATTGGCTACGGCATTCGCTACGAATTTGGCATTTTCCACCAAGCCATCAAAGACGGCTTCCAAATCGAAATTCCCGATAAATGGTTGCGTTACGGTAACCCCTGGGAAGTCTCGCGCCAAGATGACAGCGTGCGGATTAAATACGGTGGCTATACCGAAATCTACCACGACAAAAAAAACAGACCGCGAGTGTCCTGGGTTCACGATCGCGAAGTCTTAGCTGTTCCTTATGATACCCCTGTTGCGGGTTACGACACCAACACCGTCAACACCCTGCGGTTATGGCGGGCTGTGGCAGCCGAAGATGAAGATTTCGACTTCCAAGCCTTTAACGCGGGAGACTATGACGGAGCTGTCGCCAGCAAAATGAGTTCTGAAACGATCTCCAAAGTGTTGTACCCCAATGACAACACCCCCCAAGGTCGCCAACTGCGCTTAGAGCAGCAATACTTCTTTGCGGCGGCTTCCTTACAAGACATCATTCGCAATCACCTCAAAAAGTATCCCACTCTGGATAACTTATTTGATAGTGTCGCCATTCAACTCAACGACACCCATCCCACCGTCTCCATCGCTGAAATGATGCGCTTATTGGTAGACGAGCATTTATATGATTGGGACAAAGCTTGGTACATCACCCAAAAAACCTTTGCTTATACCAACCATACTTTACTGCCAGAAGCCTTAGAACGCTGGCCCGTGAGCTTGTTTGGCAGCTTGTTACCGCGCCACCTCGAAATCGTCTACGAAATTAACCACCGCTTCTTAGAAGATGTGCGGACTTGGTTCCCCGACGATCCAGAGCGAGCCGCCCGGATGTCTATCGTCGAAGAATACCCCGAAAAAGCGATTCGCATGGCCAACCTGGCTTGTATCGCTTCCCACGCCATTAACGGGGTTGCTGCCTTACATACGGAATTGCTGCAAAGCCATACTCTGCGCGATTTTGCCGAACTTTGGCCCGAGAAATTCTTTAACAAAACCAACGGCGTTACCCCCCGGCGTTGGATTCTCTTGAGCAACCCCGAACTCTCTAAACTTTACAAAGAAAAGTTGGGAGATATGACCTGGCTCAAGGATTTAGACAAAGTACGGCAGATCGAGCAATATGTAGACGATGCGGACTTCCGGAAGCGTTGGCACGAAATTAAGCAAGCCAACAAAAAGCAGTTAGCCGATTACATCTGGAAGCGCAATAACATCGAAGTCGATCCCAACTCGATTTTTGATGTGATTGTGAAACGGATTCACGAATACAAACGCCAGCACCTCGACTTGCTGCACGTTATCACCCTTTACAACCGCATCAAGAAAAACCCGAATATTGACATTGTGCCGCGTACCTTTATCTTTGGGGGTAAGGCGGCACCGGGTTACTTTATGGCAAAGCTGATCATTAAGTTGGTTAACGCTGTCGCTGAAGTGGTGAACAAAGACCCAGAAGTGCGGGGTCGCTTGAAAGTGGTATTCCTGGGTAACTTCAATGTTTCCTTGGGTGAAAAGATTTACCCCGCTGCCGATCTTTCCGAACAAATCTCGATGGCAGGAAAGGAAGCTTCCGGTACGGGTAATATGAAGTTTGCCATGAATGGCGCGCTCACCATCGGCACATTAGACGGGGCGAATATTGAGATTCGTCAAGAAGTCGGTGCTGAAAACTTCTTCTTGTTTGGTTTAACCGCCCAAGAAGTCCAAGATGTGAAGGCATCTGGCTACAATGCCATGGATTATTACAACAGCAATCCGGAGTTGAAAGAAGCCGTCGATCGCATTTCGTCGGGTTTCTTCTCTCATGGGGATACGGAAATCTTTAAACCGTTGATTGATTCGTTGTTGTACGACGATCAATATATGCTGTTTGCCGATTATCAAGATTATATTGATTGTCAGCAAAAAGTGTCTGAAGCTTATCGCGATCGCGAGGCTTGGACAAAAATGTCGATTCTCAATGCGGCGCGGATGAGTAAGTTCTCTAGCGATCGCACCATCCACGAATATATGACGGAAATTTGGAAAGCCAAGCCCGTCAAAGTGGAACTTGAAGAATACGACCAAGAATCTGCGGGCATTACGGTCGAATAAGCCCCCTAATCCTTGATTTTTCTGCCTTCCCACCTCAAGCTATTTCCGGCTTGGGGTTTTTTAGGTGGCTTTTTTGTTGACAACTATTCTCGATTACTTTACAATCTCTTTATTGCTAAGTTTTATCAATAAAAACCGGGGTAGCAAAAAGCAATGAATCGATGGCAATCCACGCAAACTCTTAGTTATAGCGGCTTATCTCCAGTGCGATCGCCCGGTCGCTTTCGGTATCAGCTTACAATAATTGTCATTTTGCTAGGGATACTATTGACGTTCCTCCTCTCCTTGTCTATGGGTTCGGTTTCCTTAACGCTGACAGAACTTTGGCAAGCCTTTTGGCATCAAGGTAATACCGTCAACCAGACGATTATCTGGGAGTTGCGATTGCCTCGCGTCTTAGCAGCCTTTACCGTAGGGGCAGCTTTGGGGACTTCTGGGGCTTTACTACAAGGAATGCTGCGAAATGCTTTAGCTACCCCTTTTTTATTAGGTATTTCGGCGGGGGCAGGCTTAGTAGTGGTGGTTTTAATTACCCTGAATGTTTTTTTGTTCCTCATTCCGATTGCGGCTTGGGTGGGTGCAATTTTAACCACTGGTTTAGTTTATCTTTTGGCGAAAGTGGGTAATGAGATTCAAGTAGAGCGCTTAATTTTGGGAGGTGTGGCAATTTCCTCATTATTCGGAGCGATTCAAACGACATTATTGCTGCTTTCCGAAGATGGACGCATTCAACAAGCTTTAAATTGGATTGTGGGCAGTTTAAACGGACGAGGTTGGTCAGATTTGACCTTATCTTTCCCTTATATCGCGATCGCGCTCATCGGTGCTTGTTTGCTTTCCCGTTCTCTGAATGTTCTGCATTTAGGGGATGAGTTGGCGGTGGGCTTGGGGATGTCTTTGGCGCGATCGCGCTTACTTATTGGTGGTACGGCAACGTTATTAGCCGCTAGTGCGGTGAGTATTGCCGGATTGATTGGTTTTATTGGGTTATTAGTGCCTCATGGGGTGCGGGCATTGTTGGGCAACAACGATTATCGCTTATTGGTTCCCCTTTCGGCGGTAGCCGGGGCGATGGTTTTGGCTTTAGCGGATTTACTTTCTCGTTTAGGGGCGGTAGAACTGCCAGTTGGGGCAGTAACAGCTTTGGTTGGTTCTCCGTTATTTGTTTGGTTGTTGTATCGTCGTACTTTTACCCTCTAAATCATCATGGTTTTAGTGAGCGATCGCTTGAGTGGGGGTTATGGTTCTCGCCCCATTCTCAATAACATCAATCTCGAATTGCATCAGGGGGAGTGGCTGAGTTTGATTGGTGCGAACGGTTCGGGTAAATCTACTTTAATTAAGTTACTGTGTCGCATTCTCACACCTAACCAAGGCGCAGTTTTGTTGGATGGTAAATCTATTCATCATTTACCCCCGAACCAAGTGGCCCGTTCCCTCGCGGTTTTGCCTCAACAACAAACCCTTCCTAAAGGCTTAACCGTCGAGCAGTTGGTGAGTTTGGGACGAACTCCTTACCAAGCTTGGTATCAGTGGGAGTTGCGACAACGCGATCGCGTCTCAGTCGCGATCGCCCTCGAACAAACTGCTTTAATCCCCATGCGCGATCGCCCCGTCACCCAACTCTCAGGAGGAGAAAGGCAAAGAGCATTTCTCGCTTTAGCCTTAGCCCAAAACCCCAAAATTCTCCTTCTCGACGAACCCACCACTTACCTCGATTTACGCTATCAACTGCAACTTTTAGAGCTATTAAAAAAGCTCAATTCTCAAGGACTAACCATTGTTACCGTCTTGCACGAAATTAATCTTGCTTGTCGTTATAGCGATCGTTTAGCCTTGCTCAAACAAGGACAATTATACGCAGTTGGCCCGGTAAATACTGTCTTAAATTCCGATAACTTAGCTTCAGTTTTTGGCATAGAAGTAGCTTTAATTGACACACCAGTAGGACGACAAATCTACCCTTTAGCCGTGAGTGAAACTCACGATTAAATCGTCATGAAATCGCTCAAACTTTCTTTATTTTTGCTAACTGTTTTTAACCTGACGGGAATAAGCCTTGCAGCCCTAGCTGAATCCCCACCTCCCCATAATTCTGCTTCAGTAAATCCCATTGCTCAAAGAAATACCGAGCCAGATTGTGAAGAAGACGAACGCAACGCCGCAGGAGAATGTGAAACCGAAATCCCAGAAATCGAGTTTCTAGAAATTACGGTAACAGCGAATCGTGCCGCACGTTTACTTTTAGATACCGCCGCTTCGATTACCGTAATCGACTCAGAAGAAATCGAACAAAGAGTCATTCAAGATATTCGCGACTTAGTCCGATACGAACCAGGAGTTTCTGTGGGGAGTAATCCTAACCGTTTTGGCAATCAAGGCTTTAATATTCGCGGAATTGATGGAAATCGTATTTTAATTCAAGTAGACGGCATTCCCACGGCTGATAATTATGTAGGTCGCGGTCGAGACTTTTTCAACCTAGAAACCATTGAGCGCGTTGAAATTATTAAAGGCCCGGCTTCAGCATTATACGGTAGCGATGCCATTGGGGGAGTTGTTTCCTTTATTACCAAAGACCCAGAAGATTATTTGGGTACTTTTGGCGAACCCATTTATACCAGCCTTTCGACGACTTATGACAGTACCAATGAAGGTCAAAATACCACAGGGGTTTTAGCAGTTGAAGATGAAACGGGTACATTACAAGCTTCAGCAACCTTAACCATTGGCGATAGTTCTGAGTTTAAAAATTTCGGCAATATTCGCAGCAATCCTCAAGAAATTAACGAGTTAAGTTTTTTAGGGAAAGTTGTTTATAACTTCGACGAAAATAATAGTTTAAGATTCACAGGTGAATTTCTAGATAGTAAGATTGACACCAACTTAATCAACGAACAAGGAAGAACACCTTTAGATGTCAGCAGACCGCCATTTTTTGTGTTTTTCAATCGTGAGATTAGTAACGCCGAAGATCGACGCTCTCGCAATCGTCTCAGCCTCGACTATAGCTACAACAACGAGGAAGCGGCTTGGCTACAAACAGCGAATTTGCAATTATATTATCAAAATTCGCAAATTGAAGAAGAGAAAATCTCCCAAGGGATTCGGATTGCAACCAGTCCTTTTGGTCGGCCGCAGACAGCCCCTATTCGCAGAATTGATCGCAATGAATTTGAGCAAAATGTATTAGGAGGAGAAGTACAACTCGAAAGTAGTTTTAGTACCGGAAGTCTCGATCATCGTTTAGTTTACGGTATAGAAGTTTACAATACCGCAACTTCTCGTCCTCGCGACAGTAGTATTATCAATTTAACCAATAATAGCGAAACTAAATTCGTTGCTGGTGAGGCGTTTCCTAACAAAACTTTTCCCGATACAAATACGTTTCGATTGGGAATTTATCTTCAAGATGAAATCGAAATTGGTAACTTTTCAATTATTCCGGGGTTGCGGTGGGATTACTATTCCTTAAATGCCAATGAAGATGCCGATTTTGCCCGGATTAATGTTGATAACTTTAAAATTGAAGACTTGAACGAGTCGGCAATTTCTCCTAAAGTCGGAATAGTTTATCGCGTCAGTCCCGAACTTTCTTTTTATGGTCAATATGCGCGGGGATTCCGCAGTCCTCCCTATGACGATGCGAACATTGGTTTTACTAATTTTGCCTTTGGTTATACGGTTTTACCCAATGCTCAATTAGAGCCAGAAACCAGCGATAGTTTTGAACTGGGGATGCGGGGTTCTTATGATAATCTTGGATTTTCCGTCGCGGGATTTTACAACAACTACAACAACTTTATCGATACAGTGGGTTTGGGTCGTCGCTCTCGCGATAATTTTTTACAATTCCAAAGTCAGAACATCGAACAAGCAGAAATTTATGGTTTAGAAGCCCAAGCGGAATACTTTTTTACCAACCGTCGCGAAGGCTTTAGCCTGTTTGGTAATTTTGCTTGGAGTGAAGGCAATAATACCTCCCAAGGAGAAACGAAACCGTTAAACAGTATCAATCCCCTCGAAGCAGTTTTAGGGTTACGATATCGCGCTCCTGAAGAACGCTGGGGAGTCGAATTGCTAACAAATCTAGTGGGTAAAAAAGAACGAATTGACGGCGATAATCTTTTTGCACCCGAAGGTTATATGACCGTAGATTTGATTGGCTATTACAATCTTTCTGAGCGACTTTCACTGAGTTTAGGCTTGTTTAATATTTTTAACCAAAAATATTTTGTTTGGTCAGATGTACGCGGCTTAACCGCAGGAAGCGATGACTTAGAACGGTTTGCTCAACCCGCTTTTAATGCCACAGCTAGTATTCGATTTCGTTTTTAGTTCATTGATGATTCACTATGTTAAAATTTCTTTGGCAATCTCCTTTTTGGTTATCGACTTGTTGGTTGATATTGTTGGTATTACTGGTTAGTTGTGGTGCAACTTCAGGAAAGATCGAAAATAGTAATGCGATCCCGCAGGGATCCGCTTTGCGGCGCGCGTCTTCTGAAACCCCCTCAGAAGCAGCACAAACTGAAGTCGAAAGAGTTGTTGCTCTTACTTCCCTTAGTGCAGATATTATCTACCGATTAGACCCCAATAAATTAGTCGGGATTCCCGGTAGTTCGTTACTCAAAGAAGACCCGCGTTTTGCCGATTTACCAACCATGAATGAGGGTCGTACTCCTCCCGATTTAGAGAAAATTGTCGCGTTAGAACCGGATTTAGTCATTGGTGCAGAAGGCTTTAGCGATAAGGCTTTAGCCCGACTAGAAGAGTTAGGAATTCAAACCATTGCGACAGAATTTGATAGTTGGGAATCTCTTAAAGAAGTCACCCAAACCTTAGCCAAAGCGATCGCGGCCGATCCTCAACCATTACTCGATCTGTACGACCAATATTTGGCCAACGCAGTGAATAGTCAAACAGATGCTTCTATCTTAGTTTTAGCCAGTCGTCAGCCCATTTTATCACCGAATAAAAACAGTTGGGCGGGTGACTTTCTCAAACAGTTTTCTGCCAATAACTTAGCCGCAGACTTACAAGGAAGTTCCCCGATTGGTGGCTATGTTACCCTGTCTCCCGAAAAAATTGTCCAAGCCGATCCTGAGATTATTTTAATTATCGATCCAGCCCAAGCTGAAATTGCCGAACAACTGAAACAAGAACCTTTTTGGCAAGACTTACAAGCCACCAAAAGCGATCGCGTTTATGTTTTTGATTACTACGGTTTAGTCAATCCCGGTAGTTTAGCCAAAATTGAAACCGCAGCCCAAAAACTCGGTACTATTTTCGCGGAAAACTAAACCGCTTCTAAATTCCAGATTTGATTTGAGAAATTGCGAGATCGAAAGTCACCTAAAATGCTAGGGTGACTTTTTTTTGACTGACGGGCCTTTGTCGTATTTAATGATCTAGCTTGAAGCAGAAGTACTGATGACTGATGACTGATAACTGATAACTGAAAACATGGCTGCTGAAGTTTTAAAACAAGTTAGAATTATTGACCCGGTAACCCAAACCGACGCGATCGCGGATGTGGTAATTTCAGAAGGCAAAATCGTGCAAATTGCCCCTCAAATTTCAGAAACTCTAGAAAATGCTGAAATTATCGAAGCCCAGGGCTTAATTTTAGCCCCCGGTTTGGTGGATTTATACAGCTACAATAGCGAACCCGGTTTTGAAGACCGGGAAACCCTGCAAACCCTGGCTGCATCAGCCTTAGCCGGGGGGTTTACCCGCGTCGCTTTATTGCCCAATACCGACCCCGTAGTCGATAATGCTTCAAGTTTGGGGTGGTTGAGCCGTAACGCCCCTGCTGCCCCCAAATTCTACCCTTGGGGCGCGATTTCCAAAGGATGTGCGGGCAAAGAAATGACCGAGTTAGCCGAGTTAGCCCAAAGCGGTTGCGTGGGCTTTACCGATAATCGCCCCCTGAGTAGTACCCTGTTGCTGCGGCGGGTCTTAGAATATGGGGCATTATGCCAAAAACCCGTGGCATTGGTGGCTTGCGATCGCGTTCTCCGAGGAGATGGCATAATGCGAGAAGGTAAACTCTCCATTCAAGCAGGTTTACCCGGCGATCCAGCCATGTCCGAAACCAGCGCGATCGCCTCAATTTGCGAGATTGTCGCAGAATTGCGCCTTCCTATTCACCTGATGCGAATTTCAACCCAAAGAAGCGTTGAAATCATCGCCCAAGCCAAAAATCGCGGCTTACCCATTACTGCGAGTACCACTTGGCTGCACTTACTCAAAGACAATCGCGCCCTCAGCACCTACGACACCAATTTACGCCTCGATCCGCCCTTGGGCAATCCCGAAGATCGTTTCGCCTTAATTGAGGGGGTAAAACAGGGTATTATTGACGCGATCGCCATCGATCATGCCCCTTATACCTACGAAGAAAAAACCGTAGCTTTTGCCGAAGCCCCTCCCGGCGCGATCGGTTTACAATTAGCCTTACCCCTACTGTGGCAATCACTGGTAGAAACCCAGCAAATCAGCCCTTTAACCCTCTTAAAAGCCCTGAGTACATCTCCTCTGCATTGCTTACAACAGCAACCCATCGCAATCGCTGTAGACAGTCATGCAGAGCTAATTTTATTCGATCCCAACGCCCTTTGGACAGTAACCGCCACCACCCTCAAATCTAAAAGTCAAAATACATCTTGGTTGAAACGGGAAATCAAAGGCAAAATGGTCAAAGTTTGGCATTAACCGTGTTTTGGACGATTGATACAACAGAATCTTAGTTTTGCCGAAGTTGCCAGGATTTTCGTACCCAAGAATAAATTTTCCCAACAGCGTCATTCGCTTTCGTTAGAACAAACAACTAACAACCAACAACTAACAACAAATTAAAAATGTTGGGTGACAGGGGCGGATTTGGTTAACCTGATGAGGTACAAAAACACCTTCTGTACAAATGATTGTCAATCCGTCTTCCCATGCCCCCTTGAATAACGAAACCCTAGATATCCAAGAACTTGCGATGGCGCTGTATGCCGAAAATCTCCCTCCCACCTTGTCTCGCTTGGATTTTCTGCAATTTAGTGGCATTATCCCCCAAGATTGGCAAACCACCCATGACCCCATTGAACGAGACAATCTCAGTCAGATTCAATTTATCAATGGGGTGAATGTGTTGGCACAGCCGCGAACTGTAAAGTTTTTTGAAGCGATCGCGCCCCAATCTGAGCATAACTTACACGTGCCAACTCTGACGCGCTGTTACAGTCAATGTCTGCCTCATGTGGTGTATCAAGCCTTGAGCATTAATCCCCAGATGGTGACAATTTTACCCACAAATACCCTAGAAAAAGCGCGTCAGCAGTTTTTCAATCAAATCCTCGCACCGGATTTAAGCCAAGAATTGATGCGATCGCCCCTACAAGTCGCAGTAAACTTGGTGTATCCCTTAGAACGCTGCCAACTCAACCTCAATATTAGCGAAGTGCGCGTCACTCAAAGCGACCAAAGCCAACGACCCGCCATTTTATTCTCAGGGAGTTTCAACTACGAGATTCAAGGTAACACGGCCTCAGATCGTCTTGAACAATTGCAACAAGCCCTTGACAACTGGCAAACAGATTTAGAAACTTTTAGAAAACTTGTGCGCCGTCGCTTTCCAGACCGTTCGAGTAGTCTCTTTCCCCCAAATATACTGTAAGCAGTTATCAGCATCTAAGGGGCAGTCGGCAGTCGGCAATCGGCAATCGGGGGGAGTGGGGATGCAAGCCCCTCCAAAGGGAGTCAGAAACTTATTCCCTAGAAGGTAGACTCAAAAAAAGGCTAAACCCTTTACTAGATGAGCATTACAGCCCCGAAAAGGTCAATTCAAGTTTCAAAGAGAGTTATCAGTTAATGGCATTTAAGGAGAATGTTGGTTCAAGGATTTACTGGTTTTTTGTTATTGGTTATTGGTTATTAGTTATTTGTTTTTTATTGTGATGGGAGGTGTTGTTTCCCTAATCAAATGATTCCCAAACTTTAGTCTTAGGACAATCTATCAAAAGAAGGCTCACGCTTTAGAGATTCTAGGCATTTATACCTCTGGTTTTAGACGAATAAAAAGAAACGAGTCGCTCGTCAAGGGATAACAATTAGTATTGGCCAGTAACCAATAACCAACAACCAATAACCAACAACCAATAACCAACAAAAATGAATTTCACTGCTTCTGCCATTCAAAGCTTTTTAGCCAATAAAGCCCCCTTTGCAGACTTGCCCTCTGGGATTCTGGCGCAACTGTCCGAGCGCTTACAACCCCTGCGTTATCGCATGGGACAAACCATCGTCTTGCGCGATAAAATGCCCGCCCAGATTGCCATTTTATATCAAGGTCAAGCTCGGTTATTGGCTTACGATCCCGGAACGCAAATGCCCACCACCTTGACGCGCATCGAACCGGGGGAAATCATGGGATGGGTGAGTTTAATTCGCGGAGTAGCTTGTGAAACCGCGATCGCGTCTACTGAAGCAGTCTGCTTAACTCTAAATGCTCAAGAATTTATCGGCTTATTACGTCAAAGTGAAAACGGCGAAAAAGTCTTTACCGAACGACCCTATCTCGTTGAAGTCTTCGATCTTCTCAGTCGCCAAGAAGCCTTACAATCTTTAGGGGGCAACGCCTTAAAACGCATAGCGGTAAAAGCTTGCGAACAAGCCCTAGTGACCTATGTAACCCCAGAACGTCCCCTAGGGCCCAATGGCTCTCATCTCTGGTTTGTCAGCAGCCAAGACAATCGCGCGGACTCGGAAAATACCCTGACCCCCGGAACCCTTCTCGATCCTAATGCGCTTGAAACCTCTCTCCCCGTCGAAGGTTCTTCTCCTGTACGCCTCATTGGGCTGCGGGAAGAAGACTTAACCGCCAGGGAGGAAACCGCCGCCGAAACCGCCACCCCCGCTACACCAGAACCCTCTGTCCCCCCTTCAGAAGCCGCCTTTAGTGCTATTCCCTACGCCCCCGACCAACTGCTCGAATCCGAGCCAGAAACTCATCCCGAAGTCAAAACGAGTAAAAAGTCAAAATATCCCTTCAAGCGGGGTGGAACGCCCTTAGAAGTCGGTTTGGCTTGTTTTGGGATGCTGTGTCAACACTTCCGCATTCCCTTTCGGCAGGAGATTGTACGCCGCGTCCTGGCCGAGCAAATTCAGCGCAATGGTAACTTATCGTTGTATTTTTGCGGTTCGGTAGCAGAATTATTGGGACTCAAGGCGCAACTGCTCAACGTACCCGCCGGGGCTTTTACCCGCCTCAACGGCCCGGCCTTGGTCATGTGGCAAGACAGCCTGACAGTATTGTATGAAATTAGCGATCGCGTTTGCGTGATTGCCGACCCAAAAGTCGGAGTATTGCGCCGCAAACCCGCCGACTTCCTCGAAACCTGGGGGCCCGTCGGTCAAGTCTTACTCCTGCAACCCACCAAAGAAACCCCCACCGAACGCTTCGGGATTAGTTGGTTTTTCCCGTCAATCTGGCAGTATCGACGAGTCTTATTTGAAGTCTTAGTGGCATCTTTCTTCGTCCAACTTTTTGGCTTGGCCAACCCCCTCATTATCCAAGTCATTATCGACCAAGTTATTGTCAAAAATAGCCCCGACTTACTGAAAATTTTAGGAATATTTCTGCTCGCGATCGCGGTTTTTGAAGCCCTCCTCAGCAGTCTCCGCACCTATCTCTTTGTCGATACCACCAACCGCATCGACATGAGTCTCGGTTCAGAAATTATCGACCACCTGATTCGCCTTCCCCTGCGCTACTTTGAAAAGCGACCCGTCGGGGAAATCTCCAGTCGCGTCAACGAACTGGAAAACATCCGGCAATTTCTCACCGGAACCGCTTTAACCGTCGTTCTCGATGCCGTCTTTTCTGTCGTCTATATCGTCGTCATGGCGATTTATAGCTGGAAACTGACCTTAGTGGCGTTGGCGACGGTTCCCATCTTTATGTTTCTGACCATACTACTCGCCCCCACCATTCGCCAACAACTGCGCCGCAAAGCCGAACGCAACGCCGAAACCCAGTCCTACCTCGTCGAAGTCATGTCCGGGATTCAAACCGTCAAAGCCCAAAATATCGAACTGCGATCGCGCTGGCAATGGCAAGAACGTTATGCCCGTTACATCTCCTCTGGCTTCAAAACCGTAGTTACCAGTACCCTAGCCCAATCCGCCAGTAACTTTTTTAACAAATTCTCCGGCTTATTAGTCCTCTGGGTCGGGGCATTCTTCGTCCTCGAACAAGAACTCACCCTCGGACAACTCATCGCCTTTCGCATTATCGCCGGTTACGTCACCAACCCCCTATTACGCCTAGCCCAACTCTGGCAAAACTTCCAAGAAATCGGCCTTTCCCTCGAACGTCTCAGCGACATTATCGACACTCCCCAAGAAGCTGAACTTGACCGAGATAACATCCCTATGCCCGCCATTGAAGGGGCGGTTAAATATGAAAATGTCACCTTCCGCTTCAAAAGCAACACGCCCCCCCAACTCGACAAAGTTAACCTCGAAATTCAACCCGGTCAATTCGTTGGCGTGGTCGGGGAAAGCGGCGCAGGCAAAAGCACCCTGGCCAAACTCCTCGTCCGCCTTTACGAACTCGAATCCGGTCGCATCTTTGTCGATGGTTACGACATTGGCAAAGTCGAACTTTATTCCCTGCGGCGACAAATCGGCGTTGTTCCCCAAGAAACCTTACTCTTTGACGGCACAGTACAAGAAAACATTGCCATCAATAACCCCGATGCCAGCAGCGACGACATTATCGAAGCCGCCCAAATTGCCGTCGCTCACGACTTTATTATGAGCTTACCCAACGGTTATAATACCCGCGTCGGGGAACGGGGGGCCGCTCTTTCTGGGGGTCAACGACAACGAATCGCGATCGCGCGGGCCCTTCTCCAACAACCGCGTATGCTGATTCTCGACGAAGCCACCAGCGCCCTCGACTACACCACCGAACAGCAACTCTGCCTCAACCTCGCAGAAGCCCTCCACGACCGCACCCTATTCTTTATCACCCACCGCCTTAGCACCATTCAACACGCCGACCTGATTGTAATGATGGAAAACGGCGCAGTGGTCGAACTGGGCCGCCATGATGAACTCGTTGCCCTCCGGGGTCGCTATTATTACCTTTATCAACAACAAGAAAATCGCTTGGTTAAGTAAACAGGCCGTTTTCCCCAGGAGGTACTGGTT
>JBKHDX010000089.1:0-17557 GCA_046541115.1 Spirulinaceae cyanobacterium
TGGCAACTTCCCCGGACAGGGTAACGGTAACGGTGGCAACTTCCCCGGACAGGGTAACGGTAACGGCGGCAACTTCCCCGGACAGGGTAACGGTAACGGCGGCAACTTCCCCGGTAGAGGCAATGGTAGAAATTAGTCCTTGGTCTTGTGTCCTTTATCCTTTGGGGGTTGATGACTCCCAGATGGGTTGACTTGGACAATCAAAATCGAAAAATAGGATAAATCCAGTTGCGGACAATCCTGAAGCTGACGGTAAATTTTCTGGGTGGGAAGAGTTGCCTGTTCGACAATCCAACTGCGGTCTAACAGCTTATATTTCGCTAAAATAGGCCAAATTTGGTCATACACCGAACTAATTTTCATCAAAACCACCACATCCGCCCAAGCCAACGTATTTTCTAACTCTGCGACATTATACAAAGCAGGCAGAATCGCCAAACGTTGATCCCGGATCGTGAGAGGAATGCCCAACACCGAAGCCGCAGCCATGGGCGAACAAATGCCCGGAACTGTTTTTATAATTGCTTCGGGATAGTTTTTTTGCAGAGTTTGGGCTAGATAAGTAAAGGTACTATAAAAACTAATGTCTCCCTCACAAGCAAAAGCAACGGTTTGGTTTTGTTTGAGATAAGACCACACCTTAGCTGCGGCTTCTTCCCAGGCTTGATTCAGAACCTTGAGATCGCGGACGTAGGGAAACTGTAACGGTAAGCATTGCTGAGGTTCGATCAGCCAAGGTGCTACAATCTGCTCGGCAACCCCTGGTTTTCCGTTCAATCCTGCCGGAAAAGCCACTACATCCGCCGTTCGCAGCAGGCGCAACCCTTTTAGGGTAATCAGTTCCGGGTCACCCGTACTGATGCTAATACCATAGAGAATACCAACTTGCACGTTTTGTTCGCGGTTAAAAGTAATTTACAAATGCCTTTACCCTCTGTTATTTTACCGGGCTATCTTGCTCGCGGCACAGACTATCGCTGGCTCGAAAAGACGTTAAACGAGCGAGGAATCCCGACAGTGACGGTTCCCCTTCGCAAACGCGATTGGCTACCGACAATCGGGGGGCGATCGGTTGTGCCAATTTTACGCCAAATCGATCGTACCATCGCGACAGTTCGAGAAAACTCTAAGAGCGAGACGGTGAATTTGATTGGCCATTCGGCGGGGGGGTGGATTGCTCGCATTTATTTGGGGGATCGGCCTTATGATGTGCGGGGAGATGTCACCGAAAAAGCCGCAATTTGGCAAGGACGCAAGGTCGTTTCCCGGTTAATTACCCTAGGAACGCCGCATATTAGTCAAGAACGCTGGACAAAACGAAATCTAGACTTTGTTCAGAATTCCTACCCGGGGGCGTTCTACCCGGAAATTCAGTATATTTGTGTGGCAGGAAAGGCGGTTTACGGTCAACGCTGGCAAAGTTGGCTGGCGTATAACAGTTATCAAATCACCTGTGGGACAGGGGAATGTTGGGGGGATGGGATTACTCCGGTGAGTGCAGCCCATTTAAAAGGGGCGATGAATTTAACCCTAGAGGGGGTGTGGCATTCTCCCAACTCTCCTGGACGCTGGTATGGTTCTCCAGAGGTGGTGGAGATGTGGGTTCAGTATTTGTTGGAAACATCGGGTGCAACATGACAGAATCGGATGGCATCGAACAAGCAAAACAAGGACAGCCCGACGCGATCGCGACTTTGATGAATAGCCAGTTAAAATCGAAAGGGATTCAAGTCCAAGCCCGACGACGCAATGATTGTTTACAAATGCGCTTCAAGTCGTCGAAAGTGCCGCAAAAAGACCAACTCACAGCCTGGGTACATCGGGGTTTGCAACGGTTGCACCCGGTGGGGATCGATCGCGTTCAAGTCGAAGGTTGGAAACACGGTGCATCTCGTCCGGCTTGGGTCAAAATTCTTTCTCTAACGCCTGCTGCTGCCCCCACAAGCGCTGTTAATGAGGAAATTGTTGGTTCTGTTGATTCTCCTATTCTTCCGGCTGAGATGGATGAAGAAGGGAATTCTGAGGCGATCGCGAGGGCGATGAATAATTTGCTTTTGCCTCATCTTTACGAAGCTAGAGTCAGAATGCGCGATCGCGTTTTAATCTTAACCATTAGCGGTTCACCTGCCCCCACCCCCCACCACCTCAAAACCCTACTGCAACCCTACATAGAATCCCAGTCTGACTGGGCCTTTGAGAGAATCCAAGTGGAAAGTAAAACCGAAACCGAGGATTTTCTGGCTTGGTCGCAAGATTGGCAGGATATTTTACGTTCTAAACCCCCTCGCTCGAATCAGGTCGGGTTTAAGTTAATTTTTGCCCTTATTGCTGGTATTATCGGCTTTTTGATTGTTGGGTTAATTCTCTTGTCTATATTTGTCATTTAAACCCTTCAGAACCCCGGTTTCTCGGAGAAACCGGGGTTCTAACTTAAATAAAATTCAGGCAAAAATTACTTCTGATTCAAAGCGCGAGCTTCATCTTTGACTTGTTCGGCGGCTTCCTGGGTTTTCTCAGGAATCATTTCGGCTCGCTTTTTCGTTTCTTCGGGTAATTGCTTGAGATTTTTAGCGGCTTTATTACCGACTTTTTTCGCCGTTTCGGGGACAGCTTCCGCTGCTTTCTTCGCTGCTTCACCAGGGCTTGCAGGGGGCTTGCTCAGGTTGCGAGCGCTATTTTCTTGGAGTTCTCGCGCCTTAGTCGGGGGATTCACCGGACTATCTTCATAAATGCCGTTTTGGGGCGGATTGGCATTCATATCGCGGGCTGTGGCGCTAGAACAAGCGGTGCTAAAAAACAGAAAAGTCCCCGCGAGAAAAACAGCGATTAATTTAACGATGGGAAATTTTTTAAGAAATGTCATAGTCTTAGACTCCTTGAGTTGAAAATTTATTATTTATTTAGTGCTGGGGATAGTTTTCACATTTCCTGCCTTAGAAGGTGTGGATTTGATTAAACCATCACCGCCCATTTTGTGGGGGTTATTTTGTCCGCCAGCTTGTACGGGAGGATTCTGAGGGCGAGCGCCAGTGATGTCACCGCGATTACAAGCGGTGGTGGTTATCAACATCAAACAAACTCCTAAAATTGCCAGAATTTTTAAAGGTTTGATTTGCTTAAAACCCTCGATAAGGTGCTGCATTCTTCCCTCCGTTTGGGATTTGAGTTTACCAACTCCCTAGCTTATCGGTTAGGGGAATGATTTATCTCTAGCCAAAGCCCGATTTGGGTAGTGAGAGAAAATTGGTTTTTTATAACCAAAGAGGGAGTTATACCGCGAAACTAATCAATATACGGTCATTTTGCCTTATCTCCTGGGTTAAAGCCACTGTCCTAAGGAGGACTTTTGGGGAGTGAAAGGATACACTAAAACTAAAGGTAATCTAAGAAACTATGAGCTTTTCAGGGATTCACGATTTCAAGACCTTAATTCTGTCATTCCATCCGGTTATTGCCGTTGAAACCACAGAAGAAGAAAGAGTTGAGACGCTGGTAAAAGCCGTAGCGGGACGATTGAGGTTGCCGTTGTATGTGTGGACAATTACTCAGGGTTTGAAGCAGTATCCCCAAAAAAAAGGGGTGTTCAACACTGACAAACCCCAAGCGCTACTCAAGAGTTTAGAGGGGTTTCGCCAAGAAGGAATTTTCTTGCTCAAAGATTTTAGTAAACATCTAAATGATGTGGTTTTGGCGCGACAATTTCGCGAAATTGCTCAACGGTTTAGTCGCGATCGCGCCACCCTTGTTTTAACGGATGCTCAAATTAAGCTATCCCCCGAATTAGCAATGTTGGCGGTTTATTACGATTTAGAGTTACCCACTCAAAAAGAGCTTTATGACTTCTTTTGTGCCATGCTGCGAGCGCTCCGTCAACGGCATAAAATTCAGGTACAGTTGAGTCAACAGGAAACGAAAAGCATCGTGCAAGCCCTGATGGGGTTAACCTTACATCAAGCCCGGCAAGCGATCGCCTATGTGGCCTTATTAGATGGTAAATTACACGCGGCGGATATCAAGCGACTCCTCAATCGCAAAGCCCAGATGTTGCGCGAAGACGGCTTACTCGAATATTACGCCGAAACCGAAAATACCTATCAACTCGGTGGCTTTCAAAATCTCAAAACCTGGTTGAATCATGCCAAAGTGGGATTTAGCCCCCAGGCGCGATCGCTCAATTTGAACCCGCCCAAAGGTATCTTATTAGTAGGGGTACAAGGTTGCGGTAAATCTCTGGCCGCCAAAGTAATCGCCCGCGAATGGCAGTTACCCCTGCTCAAACTCGACGCAGGCCGCCTGTATAACAAGTATATTGGCGAATCTGAGAAAAACTTTCGCAAAGCTGTCCAACTTGCCGAATCGATGGCCCCGGCGATTTTATGGATTGATGAAATCGAAAAAGGCTTTAGTTCGTCAAATCGAGGGAGTTCTGATGGCGGGTTGAGTCAGCGTTTATTCGGTACCTTGCTGACTTGGTTACAGGAAAAACGCCAAGAAGTCTTTGTGATTGCCACGGCTAATAATATCTCCCAATTACCGCCAGAATTACTCAGAAAAGGGCGTTTTGATGAGATTTTCTTTGTCGATCTTCCCGATGCTGCCGCCCGTCAAGAGATTTTTCGCATCCATTTGAGCCGACATCAACAAAATCCCGATAACTTTAATCTCGATGAATTAGCGTTAGCTACCGCAGGCTTCGGCGGTGCAGAAATCGAACAGGTCGCGATCGCAAGTTTATATCGAGCGCTATACTTGCAAAAACCTTTAGATAATACTTTACTATTAGACGAGATTAGCAAAACCATTCCTTTGTCAGTTTCTCGTCGTGAAGACATTCAAAAATTGCGGAGTTGGGCGCAAGAACGGTTTATCAGCGCCCATTAACAATACGCTTGGATATCTTCACCGCAGCAATCTACGAGGTAACACAACGCCCGAAAGCGTAATCCCACGAATTGCTCGTAAAAAGGATTCAACTTACATAACGGCGGAATACGGGCAATTCTGCGACCCAACACCGCGATATCCCGTTCAAACGGACATTGAGCCGGAATGGTTTTGGCAATTAATCGAGCCACATTGGGGTTATTAATTTCAATATTGTCGAACCACTGGCGCAGGGGTTGCAAAAAAGAAGGTTTAGCTTGGATTCCTTGTGTCATGGTGATTAGCGTTGTTTTGCTTGACTTCTCTTTTACTTTAACGATAATCTCCGGTGATGACAATAGTTTTATCATATAGCTTTCTTTTATGATTGATTGAGAAAGCTTAATTGGTCATTAGTTGTAGGTATTTCTTCTACTGCCTCAATTCCTAACTGGAAAATGGTATGATAGTAAATTGTGTCGAATTGAGACAAGTTCATGCCGAAGCTGAAAACTCGTAAAGCTGCTGCGAAACGATTTCGCTTGACCGGAACGGGTAAAATCCGCCGTCGTAAAGCTTACAAAAATCACCTCCTGCAACACAAAAGCACAGAGCAAAAGCGCCGTCGCTTGTCAAATCTGTCGCTGGTGAGCGAGCAGGATGAAGAAAATGTGCGTTTGATGTTGCCCTACATGAAATAGGCAGCAATTGTATTAAGCAAAATTTAAACGGAAAAGACTATGGCTAGAGTTAAACGGGGTAACGTCGCCCGCAAACGGCGTAAAAAAATCCTAAAACTGGCGAAAGGGTTTAGAGGCTCTCATTCTAAACTGTTCCGCACCGCCAATCAGCAAGTGATGAAAGCGTTGCGGAATGCTTATCGCGATCGCCGCAACCGCAAGCGGGATTTCCGTCGTTTGTGGATTACCCGTATTAACGCGGCGGCCAGAGCCAATGGTATGAGCTATAGTCAACTCACCGGAAAGCTCAAAAAAGCTGATATCCAACTCAATCGCAAAATGCTGGCGCAAATGGCGGTTCTCGACCCGGAAGCATTTAGCAAAGTGGTTGAAATTGCAGGTCAAGCGCAATAAATTCTCAGGGATGCGGCATTTTGGTCTGTATCCCTTTGTTTTTGTTGATTTTCCTATAAATCCCTTCTTTGGAACAAGGCGATGCACAGGCTTGGTTACGCAATTCCCCTGGGTCTCGCACCCTTGATAATTTCCGCCGAGGCGATCGCGGCGACATTGCCCGAAATCCTCGAACGGGGCAGAATTATTGTGGGGGTCAAAGATAATGTGCGACCGTTGGGATTTGTGGGCGAAAACCAAGAGTTGCAAGGGCTAGAAATCGATTTGGCACGACAATTGGCGTTAGAGTGGTTTGGCGATCGCAACGCCGTCGAGTTTATTCCCTTGGAGAATGCCGATCGCCTCGAAGCGGTATTAGCCGGGGAAGTGGATTTTGTCATTGCGAATTTGGCAGCCACCGATTCGCGATCGCGGGTTGTCCACTTTAGCCGCCATTATTATCTCTCTGGCACAGGATTAATTAGTAAAAACCCCGATATCCAGCGTTTAGGGGATTTAGCAAACCGTAAAATCGCCGTTTTGGAAAACTCGGTCGCCATTGCCGTAACTCGTTATGAATTGCCCCAAGCCCGGTTAGTCGGCGTAACTTCCTATCAAGAAGCCTATCAAAAGCTTGAATCCGGGGAAATCGACGCATTTGCCGGAGATACAGCGATTCTGTCGGGATGGGTACAAGAATACCCGCAATATCGCCTCATTGACAGCTTTTTAAGTGGGGAGGCCCTGAGTGTGGCGATGCCCAAAGGCTTGCAATACAGTGGATTACACTTAATCGTGAACGAAACCATTTCCCATTGGGTGCAGACGGGATGGTTGCGCGATCGCCTGCAACAATGGGGTTTGCCATAATTCTTGTTACTTGTGTGTACATTCGGCCCGATCTCGATAGACAATAAAAAACGTAGCTCTACAACGCAACTGAATTAACTTATGTTGGACGAACAACTCCCAATTGTTTATTTATCAATTTTGCTGGTGTTACTGGCGATCGCGGGCTATTTGATTTTTTCCCAAGTTTTAAAAGTTAGTAAAACCGAAGGCAAAATCTCTAAACTCGAAAACAAACTCAAAAACGAAAAAGGAACTGCTTTAGAATATTACGAATTAGGCCGTCTTTATTTAGAGAAAAAGCTCTATACTCAATCAGGGAAACTTTTTCAAAAAGCCCTTAAAGTTGGCAACATTGAGCCGGAAAACAAAGCCCTCATTTATAACGGCTTGGGTTATTCTTATTTTGCCAACGAACAGTACGATCTCGCCATTCGCCAATACAAAGAAGCCTTAGACAATAACCCAGAATACGTCATTGCTTTAAATAACCTTGCCTTCGCCTACGAACGGAAGAAACTCTTAGGGTCAGCCATTGAAACCTACGAAGAAACCCTTAAGTACGATCCGGAGAATGCTACAGCCAAGCGTCGCCTAGAAACTCTCCGCAAACGGTTTGTCAGTTCCAGCTAACAGCTAAACTTGGGAATGGGGAGCGGTCAATAATTATTGAGGAAGATAAATACTTTTGACCTTCCGTGGCCAATTTGGCTCCCCAAATTCAATTCTGAGATGGCTACAATTGATAAAGATGGTGTTGCTGCATATCAATCTTGCTTGAGATTGAAAACAGTATCTCTGGAATCGGTGGCCGAATTTCTCTGTTGAAGCCCTTTGAATTTATGGATCGTAGCTCCTCTGCCTCCCCACAAATTGATAAACTGGCGGCTAGTGTTCCCGGCGTGGTTTATCAATTTTTGATGCGTCCTGATGGTTCGATTGCCTTTCCTTACATCAGTGAAGGCTGTCGGCAGTTTTACGAACTCGACCCTGCTGCGGTAAAAGCGGATGGTTCTTTACTGATGAATTTGATTCATCCCGATGATATCGCCCAAGTCCGAGAATCAATTCAACGATCGGCTCAAACCTTAGAACCGTGGGAATGGGAAGGGCGGATAGTGTTGCCTTCGGGGGAAATTCGCTGGACTCATGGAGCATCGCGCCCCGAACGCTTACCGAATGGGGATATTATCTGGGATGGTTTGTTAATGGATGTGAGCGATCGCAAACTTGCAGAAATGCAGCTTCGCCAACACGAACGACAGCTTTATTCGTTTGTGAAATATGCTCCGGCAGCGATGGCGATGTTTGACCGAGAGATGCGTTATTTGGCCGCCAGCGAGCGTTGGTTGCAGGACTATCAACTCAACAGCGAGATTATTGGTAAATCCCATTACGACATTTTCCCCGAAATCCCCGATTATTGGCGCGACATTCACCAACGCTGTTTAAATGGGGCAGTAGAACAATGCGACGAAGATTGTTTTGAACGGCAAGATGGTTCGATGGGTTGGCTGAAGTGGGAAGTGCGCCCTTGGTACGACGGTAACGGCGACATTGGCGGCATTATGATGTTGACCGAGAACATTACCGATCGCAAAGAAGCCGAGATGGCCCGTCAGAGCAGCGAACGGCGGTTTCAGGGCATTTTTAACCAAACTTTCCAATTTATGAGCTTATTGGCTCCGGACGGGACGGTACTCGAAGCCAATGACCCCAGCATCGACCTCAAAATTGGCGATCGCGACCGACTCCTACATCAATCCCTCGCGACAGCCCCCTGGTGGCAGATTTCCCCGGAAACCCAAGACCGCATCCAACGGGCGATCGCTTATGCCAGTCAAGGGGAGTTTATTCGCTATGAAGTCGATGTGTTGGGCAATCAAGACCAGGTGCTAACCCTGGACTTCTCCCTTAAGCCGATTTTGAACGACCAGCAAGAAGTCGAATTTATGATTGCTGAAGGTCACGATATTAGCGATCGCAAGCGCATTGAAACGGAACTGCAAGCGTCTTATCGACAAACCACCAATATCCTCGAAAGCATTACTGACGGCTTTATTACCTTTAACCGCGATTGGATTATCACTTACATTAATCCTCAAGGAGCAAGGATTCTACAACAGGCCCCCGACGAACTTCTGGGTAAAAATCACTGGGATATGTTTCCCGAAGCCATCGGAACCCACTTTGAAGTGGCCTATCGGCGGGCAATGGACGAAGGCAAAACCAGTAAACTTGAAGAATATTATGAACCCCTCGGAATATGGGCTGAAACGCGAATTTATCCCAATAAAAACGGGATATCTATCTTTTTCCAAGATATTACCGTCCGCAAACAAGCTGAAGTCAATTTAAAAGCCTTTAACGCCGAACTCGAAAGCCGCGTCAGACAACGTACTGACGAACTCAAAAAAGCCAATCAGGTGTTGCAAGCCGAAATTTGCGATCGCGTTGAAGCCGAACAAGCCCAAGCCCGTCTCACAGCCATTGTAGAAGCCACCTCGGATTTAGTGGGAATCACAGACGCTCAAGGTTATGGATTATTTCTCAACAAAGCGGGGCGTAAGATGATAGGAATTAGCCAGCAAACGATGGCAGAACAGCGAATACACTTTAGTCAGTTTCATCCCCCCGGCGTTGCCGAAGAAATTATTATGCCCGCCTTGGAAACTGCTAAAACTCAAGGCATTTGGAGTGGTGAAAGTCTGGTAATTAACCACCAAGGTGATGAAATTCCGGTGTCCCAAGTAATCATCGCCCATAAATCTGAAGATGGCGAAGTTGAGTTCTTTTCTACTGTTGTACGGGACATTCGCGATCGCAAAACCATCGAAACCGAACTCCGCGACCAAGCCCAGCAACTCCAAAATACCCTCGATAAACTCACCCGTACCCAAACCCAACTCGTCCAAAGTGAAAAAATGTCCAGTTTGGGTCAACTTGTCGCTGGTGTTGCTCACGAAATTAACAACCCCGTTAACTTTATTTATGGCAACTTAGTTCACGTTCAAGAATATACTAACGACTTCCTCGAAATCCTTAACGCTTATCAAGAATATCATCCCGAAGTTCATCCCGAACTCGAAGAACTCATTGCAGAAAAAGACCTCGAATTTCTCATCGAAGATATGCCCAAAATCTTGCGTTCGATGCAAGTGGGGGCCGAGCGAATTCGCGAAATTGTCAAGTCTTTAAGGCTGTTTTCTCGCATTGATGAAATGGACGTGAAAGCGATTAACATCCACGAAGGGATTGAAAGCACCTTAATGATTTTGCACAACCGCATCAAAGCCAAATCTGACCATCCTGCTCTTGAAATTATTAAAAACTACAGCGATTTACCTGTAGTAGAATGCTATCCAGGGCAACTGAATCAGGTCTTTATGAACATTATTAGTAATGCCATTGATGCCCTTGAAGATTGCCTCCAGCAACTCCCCTTATCAGAACGTCAAAAAGCTCATTACTTTATCGGCATTCATACCCAGAAAATCAACGACCAACAAATCGTCATTGAAATCGAAGACAATGGCAAAGGCATTCCCCTAGAAGCTCAAAAACGTTTATTTGACCCCTTTTATACCACCAAACCCATCGGGAAAGGAACGGGATTAGGATTAGCGATTTCTCAACAAATTGTTGAAGAAAAACACCACGGTCAACTAAGTTGTATTTCTGCTCCCGGAGAAGGGACAAAATTTGTGATTACCCTTCCCCTCGAACAAGTTAATAAAGGGAGTTAGTTGTTTATCTTTCCAGATTCAGAAGGCGATACTAAGCATTTTCTCGTGCCATTTTGATATAGCCTGGAATACCCTCAAAATCTTTCAACCACCGGGATTCGAGTATTTGGATTCATTTGCTTAAATTCTGGACTGTGGGTTTCGTCTTTAAGAATATCAATATGAACCCATTGATGCTCGATGTGGAGAAACTGCATTAATAGTTTAATTTTGTAGCAGTTTCCCGATAACATATCACCAAAAACTCGATACATCGTTACCCCTTATTTCCAATTGCTGTTAGTGAAAAAACAAAACCCGATTTTTGAGAAAACCGGGTTGATTCAAGTTAGAATTAGCTTTGTTGAGAGGTTTCGACGACTTCTTCTTCAGAATTTACCGTTTTAGCTTCTTTTTCTCTGGCTTTGGCTCCTTCTAACTCCGCTTTCATTTTTACGGATTCTTCGAGTTGAGAGGCTTCTCGCTTAAACTCATCTTGAAACTCATTGGATGCGTCTTGAAAACCCCGAATTGCTTTGCCTAAACTGCGACCAATTTCGGGTAACTTTTTCGGCCCGAAGACCAATAGGGCAATCACCATGATTAACATGATTTCGGGTAAGCCCATACCAAAAATATTCATTGTGCGTAGTCCTCGCTTGTGTCTTGCAACTATTATTACCGATTAAAAAAAAACCCGGACAAAGCCGGGATGCAGCAATTGTTGTCAATCTCTCCTGCGTTCAGGCAATTTATTGACCTAAACTCCGCCAATCTACATCAACGTTGTTTAATAACAAGTCAGAGTTATAAATTTGCAGGATAATCAGCAAAAACACGAAAAACAACAACATAAATACGCCCATAAGCGGGGTTGTTCCCCAACCGGGGGTGACTTTACCATATTCAGAATTTAAAGGTCTGAGGATTTCTCCCAACCGAGTGCGTTGTGCCATAATCTCACCAAAAATGAAAATCTCGTTACAGTTTGTTAAGGGTGTGGGCCTTCTCGCGGGATATGATGAACTGCTCCAAGCCACGCGATCGCCCAACGGTATAAACACAAAGATACCATAATCTCTTACCGTTATCGTTGAAACTTAGGCAGTCGGGGAACAGATATGAGGCAATCGCGATACCCAAGATGGTGGACAGCCAGAAGACCAAACCTCAAAATGGGGTTGTTGGGTTTCCTTTAGATTCGGGTAGCATCTAAGATAATTTCCCGTTTGGTAAACGGTAACTCGTTATTAATGGCTTCAATTTCCTGCTGCTCCATGTCGTTAATTTCGCTGATGTAAGACCGTAGAATTTTGCTCATACGGTCGTTATAAAAGCGATGAAGGCTATGGTTTGGCGTTGCCGGGAAGCCGCGACGTTTTTTGTGTCTTCCCCCGGCTCCTGGGTCAAATGATTGAATGCCATTGGCGATCGCCCACTCAATCGGTTTATAGTAACAGGCTTCAAAGTGGAGACAATCATATTCTTCAAAACAGCCCCAATAACGGCCATACAATCGTTCGCCTTTTCGCAGACAAAATGACATTCCCACCGGACGACGATCGTCATCTTCTCGATAAGCGACAAAGAGGACGACGCGATCGCGAAAATTGGGATACAACTGCTCAAAAAATTGGCGCGTTAGGTATTTACTGCCCCAATAAAATTTATCACAAGTGCTGCTATAAAAACTGTGAATGGTGGAGAAAAGATGATGGGGAATTTCGTCTCCGGCTAAAACTTCTAAACGCAACCCGGCTTTTGTAACGGCTTTGCGCTCGCGTTTAATGTTTTTCCGTTGATTGGAATTAAACATTTTGAGGTAGTCATCAAAGCTGGTAAAATTGTGATTGCGCCAAATATAGCTATGATGTAACCAACTGCTAAAGCCGGATTTTTCCATCGTTTTGCGCCATTGGGGATCGACGAATAAAAAGTGACAACCACTGATGCGGTTGCGATCGCAAAAATGGTCAATTTCCGCGATCATCATCGCTGTTAAAGCTTCTTCGTCTTCTCCCGGTGCCATCAAAAAACGATAACCCATCGCCGGAGTAAAGGGGGTCATTCCTAACAGTTTGGGATAATATTTCACCCCCAAGCGATAAGCGAGATCGGCCCATTGATGATCGAAGACAAATTCGCCGTAACTGTGATTTTTAATATACAAAGGTGCGGCAGCAATTAACTCGCGATCGCGCCAGACGGTCAGATGACAAGGTTGCCATCCTGTCCTAGCTCTCGCACTTTTAGAAGTCTCGATATTATTGAGCCATTCCCATTCTAAAAACGGTGTATTCAAGGGTTTCGCGATCTCATCCCACGCTTTTTGGGGTAAATCTGTAAAACGTTGCACCCATTGCACGGAATATTGTGGCTTAATTTGTTCAACCATGATAATTTATGGGGTATTTTCTAGCATAGCAATGACCGATCGATCTTAAAAAAAGGAAATAATTGTTTCTCAGCCCAAGGATTTTCTTAAAACACCAGTTTCTGCAACCATGTCCAAAAAAAAGGAGAGAGGATTAATCTCTAGGGTAATGCAATATTTCTTAATGTTGTACCCGATAATGCAGAAAAATCTCGTTTTCCACCGGATCGACCGAGAGCAATTGCAGGGATTTTGCGTTTTCTGCCCAAAATCCTTCTCCTTCAACCGCAGTCGGGGCATTTTCTCCCCCTAAAATTAGCGGACAGAGGGTTAGCCAGAATTCGTCTATAAGATTTTGACTGATTAACGCCCCAATGAGTTGACCCCCTCCTAGAATGGCCAAACGTTGAATCCCCAAAGTCGCAAGTTGCTGTAGAACTTTTGACCAATCAAAGGGATAATCCGCCGTAACAATCCCGTCAAAAGCGGCGGTATTTTGCCACCTCCGGGCTTTGTCAGGGGAAGTTAACAGCCAACGGGGGAAGGGTTGAGAAAAGAAACGCCAACTGGGGTCAAGGTTTCCTGAAGCCGAGCAAACAATATGAATCGGTTGTGGGGGTTGGCCGCGATCGCGGCGCTGGTTGATATATTCGGGGTTAGTAATGGGTAAGCTGGTATGGTAAGCCCGTAACGTTCCGGCTCCAAAGATGGCTGCATCGGTTTGAGCGATTTGGGCTTCGAGGTGAGCGCGATCGCGAGATGAGCTAAAACGAGCCGCAGACCGGTCGCGATCGGCAATTTTACCATCCGCACTCATCGCAACGACGACTGTAGTATGAGGACGGATTTTCTGAGCAACCATAGAATCTATTGAGATTAGAAGTTTACAAATTTTACGGGGTCTGAAGTGATGAAAAATTCAATTCCTCAGAAATTTTAAAGGCAGTTTGAAATAGCACGAAAAAAATACCAAGTTAATGTTTTATTCTCTAAATTATACGCTTAAATCAAGCAATATTTTCCTCACAAATACCGAAAATATTGTCAGTGATTTCACTCAAAAAACGCCATTGTCCCCAAGACATTGCCTTTCACCAGCAACCCTGATGATGACTGGCAATTTTCAAGCCCCGAACCCCAAACTCATGCCAACTGTCTCTCTCTAAATAAATAAAGCAGCCAAAATTTTGATATCCCAACCCCGGCAATCTTGATTCAAAAACTGCAATTTGATAATGAACTCAGCTTCACTAACTCTTCACAAAAAATCAGCCCAGTTTAAGCTAAAATGTTAAGAATATAGATGGGTTTCCCAGAAACTCCCTCCTCCTAAAATCCCAGACCCCAAAAGTCAATCCTGAAGACCGAATCATGGTTATGAAGTATTTAGCGACCGCTCGTTAAATAGCCACAGCAAAATCCTTTTTGCGACAGCATTGCTGTTAACCCAAGTGGAAGAATAAAAAGGAATGCTTCGGCTCAACGCCTCTAGAACTTACCCGATTTTGTTCTTTTTCTACTAAGATCGCTATGTACCACAATTACGGTTAGGTTTGACGCTAGCAGTTTAAACTTCCTATGGCTCAGTCGTCTCAATATTCATTTCGCCGTATATTATTACTACGCTTGCTGTTAGTGAGCGTTCCCGTTTTACTTCTGGGAATGTGCGTCACCTTCGCTTTTACTTATCGTAAGGGCCGTTCTGCCCTGCTTGAAACCGCACGTCAAAACCTGACCGAGAGCGCAGTCCGCAAAGGAGAAAGCATTGGCCAGTTAGTCAAAGCCCTCAAAACCAACGTCGCGATCGCCAGTCAAAGTACCTTACTCGTTCAGAACGACCAAGCCGCTACCGCCGAATATCTCGCTCAGCTTAGCCAAGAACTCCCCACCGACATTGGCTGCGTCCAACTGCTCGAACCCAATCGTCCAACCGCGATCGCCAGTACCTGTGGTAACCAACCCCTCTACAACTTCATCAATGTTCCCTGGGACTCTTTTTCCAGCAACGCCCCCAACTCCATCAAGCGGGATATTTTCCTCAAACCCCTGCTGCCCCAATCGGACTTACTCATAGACTCCTTTGAATCCTTTGAACCCAATACCAGCACCCTCGAACTCTTAGCGGGAGCGCCTGTTTATGATGGCCAAGGGGAACTGCGCTACATTCTCGCGGTGCGTTCGACCCTGCGTCAACAAGAAAACATCCAACCGCGATCGCTCACCGGAGAATCGATCATTGTCTCCGACGACGGCATCATCCTCATGCACCCCCAAAGCGATCGCGTCGGCACCCATATTCGCAACGAACAAAGCGCCGAACGCTGGCAAAGCCTACTCCGCAACGCCAAAGCCGGACGCAAAGACTTCCTACACCTCTTTCTCGATAACGACGTAGAACTCCTCGCAGGCTATACCGCCATTCCCGACCCCACCAACAGCACCACCGAAGCCAAGTGGATTGTCGTTGCCGTCACCTCCTTAGATAATGCCTTATCGGGCTTATCCGAAATTCAACGCACCCTGTTAACCCTACTGCTGTTCCTGACCTTTGCGTTAGTCATTGCTTGTGTCTTAGCCACCATCTATGTGGCCCGGGACTTAGCCCGTCCCCTCGAAAAACTGAACAACTACGTTCTCAATATCGACCGCCTCGACTCCGACGAAAAACTGCCCCAAAACTTCACCATTCGCGAATTTGACCAACTCGCGATCGCCCTCAACAGCATGGTCGCTCGTCTCAAAACCTGGGCCAGCGAACTCAGCAGCGCTTGGGAAGAAGCCCAAACCGCCAACCGCCTCAAAAGCGAATTTCTCACCACCATTTCCCACGAACTTCGCACCCCCCTCAACGGCATTATCGGCTCTGTCCGCCTGATCCAAGACGGTTTCTGCGACGATCGCGAAGAAGAACAAGAATTTCTCAAACAAGCCGACGAAGCCGCCGTTCACCTCCTGGGTATTATCGACGACATCCTCGACATTTCCAAGATCGAAGCCGGACAATACGCCGTCAATCCCGAACAAGTCAACCTCAGTCAACTGTTCCACGAAGTCCTGTCCTTACAATCTCCCCACATTCGCCAAAAAGGTCTAGAACTTGCCGTCCAAGAATGGCACGAAGACATTATTGTTTACGCTGACCCAGCCAAACTCAAACAAGTCCTGGCCAACATTATCGACAACGCCACCAAATTTACCAAAACCGGCAAAATCACCATCAAAACCCGGATCGAAGAAAACGAAGATCGCCCCCAAATCGCCACCCCACCCCCCGACGACGATCGCCCCACCTACACGAACAAACAAGTCGTCCTGCGGGTTCAAGACACCGGAATTGGCATTGCGGCGGCGGACTTACCCAAACTCTTTCGCCCCTTTATGATGATCGACGGTTCAACCACCCGCGAATCCGGGGGAACGGGCTTAGGACTCGCGATCGCCCGTAACTTCATGGAACTCATGGGCGGCAGTATCACCCTCACCAGTCCCGGCAAAAACCAAGGAACCACCGTCGAATTGCGCTTACCCCTCGTCAGAACCGAATCTTTCGCTCCCCTCGACGCATCCTTCGCCACTTCCGAGTTACCCGATTCCGGCTAAACAAAGCAATCCTCAAAAAGAAGCCAGGGCGATCGCGACTCCCCCTTGCTGTAACGACGCTTGCGCCGCCCGCAAAACCCGCACCAAATCCGCCGCCAACGCCCCAGAGGAAAACGAAGGCGTATGGGTTTCAATCGCCATCACAAAGCGATCGCACACTTGGCGCAATGGTTCAGCCATGCCAATCTCAATTTTTTCTTCCCCTAATCCCTGGGGTAGAAAATAGCCCTCAGCCTCCTGAAAATACCCCTGACGCAATCGTAACGGCGCTTCTGGGTGTAATTCATCAAAAATCAGGGTTCCCTCGCTACCTACTACCGCTAAACGCCGTTGCTTGTCGGGATTGAGCCAACTGACGTGAATCGTCGCCGTAAAGCCCCCCGGATAAGTTAGCGTCAGCCAAACCGTATCTGCTAAACCCTGATTATTCGGTAACCAATTTTGACCCCGCGCCGCCACTCTTTCTGGCACCGCCCCCAACCAATAATTAAAAATACAAAGGTCGTGAATCGCCAAATCCCATAACGCATCGACATCGTAGCGAACCGGGCCTAAATTCGTGCGGGCAGCATAACCGTAGCATAATGTTCCTAAACGCCCCGACGCGATCGCCTTTTGTCCCCCTTCAACCCCAGGATGAAATAAATAAGTATGATCCACCATTAACTGGACTTGGTGTTGCTTCGCTTTTTCCTCTAACTGCAAGCATTCTTGCGGATCGAGCGTCAAGGGCTTCTCGGCCAGCACATGATATCCCAACTCCAAAGCATCCGCAATTAACGGGTAATGGGTTGTTGCCGGAGTCGCCACGACAATCGCCTCTAACCCCGCTAACTCGCGAATTTTTGCCCAATCAGTGGCCAGTATGAGATCGGGACTCAACCCCAAGCGATCGCGCACTTCCTGTAATCGTTCTAAATGGGGGTCTACCAATGCCACCACCTGCACTCGCGGATGTTGCGCCAAATTTCGTACTAAGTTTTGTCCCCAACGCCCCACCCCTAATATCGCGATGTTTGTCTTTTGTCCTTGGTTATTGGTCATTGGTTGTTGGTTGTTGGTTGTTGGTTGTT
>JBKHDX010000090.1:0-17537 GCA_046541115.1 Spirulinaceae cyanobacterium
ACCAACAACCAACAACCAACAACCAACAACCAACAACCAACAACCAACAACCAAAAATGACAAATCGAATCAATGTAATTGGTGGCGGATTAGCCGGGACTGAAGCCGCGTGGCAAATTGCTCAAGCGGGGATTCCTGTGACTTTATATGAAATGCGCCCTGTGATAACGAGTCCCGCCCACCACAGCGAAGAATTAGCCGAATTAGTCTGTAGTAACTCGTTTGGGGCGATGGCCAGCGATCGCGCGGCAGGATTACTCCATACAGAACTGCGTCGCCTTAATTCGATTATTATCGGCAAAGCCGACGAACACGCAGTCCCGGCGGGGGGTGCTTTGGCGGTAGACCGCGCTATTTTTAGTAAGGAACTGACGGAAACTCTGGCAAATCATCCCCTGATTGAGTTGCGCCGTGAGGAAATTAAAGCTATCCCGAGAGACGGGGTGACGGTTCTGACGACGGGGCCGTTGACGAGTGAAGCGTTAGCGGCGGATTTGCAGCAGTTTACCGGGATGGAGTATTGCAGCTTTTTTGATGCGGCTAGTCCGATTATTGTGGGAGAGTCGATCGATTCTGAGATTGCGTTTTTGGCTTCTCGTTACGACAAGGGAGAGGCAGCTTATCTCAACTGTCCCATGAATAAGGAGCAGTATTTAACGTTCTATGAAGCGCTTTGTAATGCCGAACAAGCGGAAGTTAAAGATTTTGAGCGAGAAAACGCCAAATTCTTTGAAGGCTGCCTGCCGATTGAAGAATTAGCGCAACGGGGGGAGGATACGATGCGTTATGGCCCCTTAAAGCCTGTGGGTTTGAGCGATCGCCGTTACCCGGATCGCGATCGCCCTTATGCCGTCATTCAGCTTCGTCAAGAAGACAAAGCCGGACAGCTTTGGAATATGGTAGGTTTTCAAACGAATCTCCGTTGGGGCGAACAAAAGCGGGTGTTTCGCTTGATTCCGGGTTTGGAAAATGCTGAGTTTGTGCGGATGGGGGTTATGCACCGCAATACGTTTATCAATTCGCCGCAGTTGTTAAATGCAACTTTGCAATTTAAAGATCGTCATACCTTATTAGCGGCAGGACAATTAGTGGGGACAGAAGGCTATACCGCAGCAGCAGCAGGCGGTTGGTTAGCCGGAACAAATGCGGCTCGTTTGGTTCAAGGTTTAGAACCTGTCACGCTACCCTCAACGATGATGATGGGCGCGCTGATTGAGTTTATCACTTCGGCTTCCCCGAAGCATTTTCAACCCATGCCCCCGAATTTTGGCATTATCCCCCCCCTCGAAAAGCGAATTCGCAACAAACGAGAACGATATGGGGTTTATCGCGATCGCGCTTTGGGGGATTTAGAGCAATGGCTGACTACAATTAAACCCCAGCCAGTTGTTCAGAGTGTGAGTTAGTCCGTGCAGTTGGGGATTGGGGAGTTTGCTTTTTATGTTTATGTTGCCGCGCCGTCATCATCACATTTACTAAATCAGGCATTTCTTGACGACATTCTAAGCAAAACCAGTATAAGCGCTTGTTACCCGCGCAAAGTACCATGGCGTGGTTACAGCAAGGACAGTTATTATTCATGACATTATTGTTAGTTCAAGGCCTTTTTTAAAAAAAGTGGTTTTAAATCCACATCTTCCTTTAGTTTAAAAGACAAACTCAGAAACAACTGTAAAGTTACTTAAATTCTTGCCGGAAACCACTCCGGAAAAGCGTAATCTTGTTAAGAATGGACTATCTCAAAGAGAAAACTCGATTCTGGCGGTTAAAAGTTATTAATAGTTAATTTTCTTAAAATTTCCTTTCTGAGAGTGGCGATCGCGCCCAAAGTATGACAATAAAATCTTCAAAAGTTTAAATTTTTCAAAAACTGCTGCCAAATTTACCCCAGTTTGCTTCCAAAAGTGCTATGCTGGGGTTCGTATGTGCGGGCATGTAGCTCAGGGGATAGAGCACCAGATTCCGGTTCTGGGTGTCGGGGGTTCAAATCCCTCCATGCTCGTTTTTGATTTTAAAGCTCTTTGAATTTTTAAGTTGACAAATCCCCGCTCCTTAAGGAGCGGGGATTCTCGCGTCACAGGGAGACTCTAGTAGTCTGTCAAAGTGATTATGAAAAGTGCTGAACTCTGGGAGAAACTGGACAAAAGTACAGATTCGCCACGATGTCAGCCAAATATATCGTCAACCTCTCGAAGGAAGAACGAGAGCATCTCGATCAAATTACGTCTAAAGGGAAAACCACAGGCCGACAAGAATATTTTATAATCATACCCTGATTAATAAAAAGCCGTCCTATAAGGGCGGGGAACCTGAGACCCAGGATTTTGGGTAACTTGAGTTTGGCGGAATTGGTTTAAAACTACTTCGATCGCATTGGGATCGTCTTCCTGTTCCAAAGCAGCCAGCAGTTGCAGCGTCATAATTTCCGCATACTCCGATCCTTGTTGAGTTTCAAGACGTTGTATTTCCTCTAACACTTCGTGTAGCGTCGCATAGTTAAACAGACTTTTCACTGTTTCGAGGCCTTGGTCGTTCATATTCGCAGTCATAGACTCCAGGGGCTAAAATCGAAGGCTTAGGGGTTGTTACTCAAACAATTGTTTTGTAGTTTCAGGCAAAAATTGGAAAACGTCAAGGTATTTTTCCATAAACTTCATCATAACTTTATAAAAACACGGAAATCCCTTTACAACTTTACAAAATTTAAGGATATGTGCTAATTCTAGAAATCAACCTTTTCTAGAGTTAAATTTCATTGGCTCAAAACGTTTACTGAGTTGTCAATACTACAGGGTGTATATGAATAAGCAACGTTTGCTTGCACGACTCGCGACTTTTTACTTAGTCAGTTGTAAGTCTGCTAATTCGGAAAAAGCCGATTCGATGGTAATCCCTCAAACTGATATCCCAACCTCTACAGAAATAGAGATAAAATCAGAGGTAATTGAAGCGAAAATCCCCCGATATACAAGAAGATCAGCGGACTATACCGACGCTTCCAGAAGTAACCGCTTGGGCAAACTACAACATCCAAGGGGTAGCAATTATACCTGAATGAAAACGTAGCACGAAATTAGACAATCACCCTGCTATTGCAAGCAGATTTGAGTGACCCTAAACTGCAACATACTAATCTTAGTGAAGCTAACTTACAAGAAGCAAAACCGAAAAGTACCTAATTATGTGGGGCAGATTTATGAGGAGCAAATTTAAGCCATGCTAACTTGACTGATGCAAATTTCAGGGAAACCGATTTCAGGGAAGCGAATGTTATAAATACTAATTTAACGGGAGAAATTTTTGAAGAAACGAATCTAGCTAAACGATGCTAATCTAGAGGATACTCATCTGGGTAATGCTAAACAGCTTAGTAGGATTCTAACGGGAGATCGTTGAAGTCACAATTACGACTAATTTAGTATACTGTCCTGAAACTTTGACCCATACCACTTACTTTTTTTCAATTGTTGCTGATTGCTTTCATTAGATTTAGTATTGAGATTGTAACCTCATTTACTAAGTTAAAGATAGCGCCTCGGTCATGGGTAGAATAGTAGTAGACAGCAATCCAAAGGACAATTTTTTTGATTGAATTATGCTTTTATCAACAGAAAATAAACCAATTATGCACCCTAAGCACGATTTAATTGTAGAAATTTTAGAACTCTTAGAACAAGAAGGCATTACCCTCCGGGATATTTTTAGTGTAGTTTACACTTATGCCAACACAGAAAAAGTCGCAAAAGCTTCAGAAACTTTAATGGCAGCGAATCTTCATGTTAATGACTTGGTTAAAGGCAATTGTCAGGATAGTTATTAAGAAATTTAATAATACTTCTGATTTCAGAATGTTCAATAGAATTGAGTGATTTTGACGCGATCGCAACTTTTATTGGATATTGTAGGTAAATTGAGAGCTTTTAGAAGCTGAAAAAGAATGACGATATATTTTTATTAAAAAAAGGCGATCGCTCCTTCAATCCAGCTGTTTAAAATTCCTGAAAAACTGAGGGCGATCGCGCTTTTAACTTCGTACAATTAAGCCCAAGCTCACGAAAATAAATCTCCGGTTTCTTGTAAGGCATTTAAGCGTTGATAAATGCCTTCGCGATTGAGTAGTTCTTGATGATTTCCCATTTCAACAATTTGACCATCATTTAATACAACAATGCGATCGGCTTCGCGAACAGTACTTAAACGGTGAGCAATGACAATCAACGTTCTCGTTCCATAAATCGAGCGCATTGCTAACTGAATCAGTCGCTCGGATTCATAATCTAAACTAGAAGTTGCTTCGTCTAAAACCAAAACATCAGGATTCATAATCAAAGCTCGCGCAATCCCTAACCGCTGTCTTTGTCCTCCTGACAAACGCACTCCTCGTTCCCCCACAACGGTTTGATAACCCCGTTCAAATTCTTGGATAAATTCATCAACGCGGGCAATTTTACACGCAGATTTAACTTCTTCTTCAGTGGCTTTTGGATTACCATAAATCAAGTTATCCCATAGGGTTCCGTTGAAAATATCTACTTCTTGGTGAACAATGGCCAAACGTTTGCGATAACTGGTGATATTGAGGTCGCGAATGTCCTGACCATCCATTAAAATCTGACCTTCTGTGGGGTCAAAATAGCGGAATAACAATTTCACAAGGGTTGATTTTCCCGAACCCGAACGACCCACTAAAGCAACAGTTTCATAAGGTTGAATTAGTAAGTTAATGTTTTTTAAAGTCAAGCGATGGGGATTATAGCCAAACGAAACATTTTCTAATTCAATTTTGCCTGTGAATTGATAAATTAAGCTATTTTGAGATTTGACATCAATGTTTTCTAAACTTTTGCCGAGTAAGAGAAAGTCCTGAAAACGAGTCATGGAAGCATAACGCCGGGCAAAAGTTTCAGCTAAAATGCTCAAAGGTTCGAGTTCGGCATAAGCCATACTAGAAATCGTTAAAACTGTGACAAAATGGCCCAAAGAAATACGATTATTAAAGGCTTCGATTAAGGTAAAAACTAAAACCAAGAAAATACAGGTTTGTACCCAGAATCGTTGCTGGGTTTCGAGAATGACATAACCGCGATGAATGCGGTCAACAATGACTTTGAGTTCCCGCTGCATCCGTTGTTTTTGGCGCTGATATTCTTGGGTTTCTGTAGCAAAAGCTTTAACGGTTTTGATGTTAGTAACAATTTCTGATGTTCGGCTTTCGGTGTTCTCCATATATTCGTCTAACAGTCGTTCCCGTTGAATTAAACGGCGGAGATTTTTAAACGTGAGGGACAGAATAAAAATAAAAGACAACAGAAACGCGATCGCGATGCGCCATTCAATCAGTAAAATTACGCAGAATATCCCGAAAATACGAATAATCTTCGGGATAAACTGACCGGAAATATCGGGATACGTCCAGGTTTGGTTCATCACCCCATTAGAAACCCGTCGCGCAATGCGTCCGGGGTTATGTTCGTCGTAAAATTCGAGGGGTAGGGTTAGAATTTTTTGGATGACTTGGCTGGTTTGATCTCGTCGCACCTTTAACGCCACAATCCAGTGATACCAACTGGCAAACCAAGGCTGAATCGGTGCGCGAATCACCGTCACTAAGAAAATTAGCCCTAGCACCACCATCAGGGTAAGCTGGGGAGTAGGAGCGCGATTTGTTGCCGTCGCGATCGCGGTGGTTAAGGCTTGTAACGGCGTATCTACGGGCTTTTGGGCCAAAAGGTTGAGAATTTGACCGATGCCGTAGGGGACAAATAGATCGATGATTTCAAAGAAACCCGAAGCCGCGATACCGAAAATCGCGATCGCGCGGTAGGGTTTATAGCTGTTGAGAAGATTGCGAAACGAGGCCATAAGACAGGACTAATTGCAGTTATGTATTACACAATAATACATAAAGTAAAACCTGTCATATTAAAGTGGCGCTTCTCCCCGGCAGCAATACTTAACGTCAGTTCGGGATAAGTTGGAAGTTCTGGCAATCTTGCTAAATTTGGCGGAAGCCCTTGAAATAACTACACTTAACATTACCTTGACCACTTCCCTGGCGATACTTACTTTCTCGACCCCTTACGCAGGGGGTCTGGGGGCAACGCGCAAGCCCCCAGTGGGGGGGGTTGGGGGGGCTAGTCCCCCCAATACACCTATAATACAAACAAGCTAATTTCAAGAAACGAACCCAATTGTTTTAACCCGAACTGACTTTACTTAGGAAGTGCAAGATTAATCGGTATGATTGCCACTTTTTCGCCAAATTGCTCCCTAACTCAGACTCATAATTTGAGTTTGACTTTGACCGAAACCTTGACTTTGGGACTGAGTAATGGGTTCAACCGCAAAAAAGGTTTGACTGACTGAGTTTCCGACCTCATTGAGCGATCGCTGCATCCCGTCGAGAAATTCGTGTAGACCCGTCTCTATAACATCTTCCATCATTAGATACCCTAACTGGGCGCACACCCGCCCTAAAGCGCGTTCTGGGGGGTTACTCCAAGTTCCTAAAGGCGTTCCAGTAATCTCATGTAAGGACTTTTCGGCTTGAATCAAACAAAAATGAATAGAGCGAGGAAAATGGCGATCGAGCATCAAAAATTCGGCCACCGCCGCCGGATTAATACGTCGTTGTTGTTTGCGATACATTTCATAAGCACTTGCAGATTTGAGCAACGCCATCCATTGAATTTGATCGAGGGGCGTTCCCACCCATTGCGCCGAAGGGAGCAATACGAAATACTTAACATCAAGAATGCGAGTCGTTTTGTCAGCCCGTTCGAGGAGTCGTCCCAATTGACCAAAATGCCAGCCTTCATTATGGGTCATGGTCGCATCCATCACCCCCGCAAAGCGATGACTAGCAAGTTTAACATGGGTAAAAAAGTCGGGCAACGTCGAGAGAGATTTGTAGTCTGCGACTTCTTTGACCATGAGGTAAAACGAATTCACTTCTTCCCACATTTCCGAAGAAATGATTTCGCGAATCGATCGCGCATTTTCCCTCGCACTGCGTAACACCGAAATAATCGAGTTAGAGTAGTCTTTGTCGAAGCTGAGGAACTGAATCACATTGTCGGCGTTGGCTTGGCCGTAACGCTCTTTAAACAACTGAGAATCCCCAGTGGTAATGACTAAGGGTTCCCATTGTTGCTGTACCCCCGCAGGTACATCCAGCATGAGGTGGAGATTGACATCAATAAACCGAGCAATATTATCGGCTCGTTCGATGTAGCGGTTTAACCAGTAAATGGAATCAGCGACGCGACTTAGCATAATTGATTTGGAGAGATTGAGCTATAGGGGGAACTTCCCTTTTTCTTTCTCCGTATTTTAGGTTAGAGGGCGAGGTTGCGAACAACACCACCCCGCCTTTCCTGGTTTTTATGCCTCGAATAAGGTTTCTAGATAGACTTTGGCACAGGCTTGATAATGTTGGGTCGCTTGGGGGTTTTGTTGGTTATTGTTTTGCAACAGAAACAAAGATAAAGCTGCGGCAAATACCCGGTCTTGATCCCAGTTGGGATGCGCGTCGAGGTAGGTTTGGAGCGACTTGTGGAGTTCTTCGGGAATTTCTGTCAAAATGCTGACATTCGTATTCATAATGACCTCTTAAGGGCTGGAGCAGGGGGACTAAAGGAAACGCGGATTCCGCGCAGGGTTGTTTTTTCGGAAACCGTCATTGTTGGGCAGAGTTTGAACGGCTTGCCGAACTTAATGCGGGTATTCCTACTCTCCATTTCGGGGAAGATCGCCCCGTTTGTCAATGCTGCGAAATGTTACAAATCCCTTGACAAGCTCAAAAGCTTTACGACGCAATAGGGGTTTGATGGTGTTTTCTGTTACATAACTTTATGAAAACTCCGAGGCGATCGCGATCTCCTCAGTCAGTTTCGCAAATCCCACAGGTTGACCACAGACTCACCCTCTCATGGCTTCAGCCTGTGGAAAACCTGGGGAAAACTGTGGAAAAACTGCCTAACCTTGGGGAAACAGTGGGGAATACATGGGGGAAAATTCTGTCAAAGAATAAGAATTACAAATTTTTGCTTTTTTCTTTTTATTTGGGAGGAGAGAGGGCGATGGCGCTTTTGGCAAGATTCATTCATTTTCCCCGAAAAAAGCGCCCTGAAGGACGCTAAGCGCGGATTATTTACCAGATTTACAATTTAACGACGTTGGGGTTTGAGAACTGGCGTGAGACCCAAAGTCGCGATCGCCAGTAAACTTAAAACTGTTCTAAAAGTAATACGCGATCGCCAAATTCCATTAGTGATGCAACCAATATGGAAAACCCAAGGCAAATCAGCCAAACTACACGATTATTGTTTAGATATTTTTGTTTGGAGTAATATTGCTTTTACCCAGCTTTTTCTGGATGCTGCTACCGAAGAAATCAACATTGATAAGACGAGGCATTTTTAGCATTGATGAACCTAGCCCCACAATTCGCGGCGTAAATCGTCCTATTCCTAAAACCTATCGTCAGCATCCCGGCGATGCAGCCCTATTGTCAAAGCAAATTCGAGCCTTAACCACAATTGAAAGAAGTTATCTACAAACCTTCCCAGAAACCTTTATTTTTGAAGGCTCAAAAACTGATTTAGAACAGATGATTGGTAATGCAGTTCCGGTGAAATTGGCAGAATATGTGGCTCGTTGTCTTTTGGATTATAAACGCGATCGCGCCCTCGATAGAAACGCCCCCTTTTTCACCAAGGAACTATCTTTCAATGGGTAATTGCTTTCCCAGCGCATCGTGTTGCTGGGTACTGACTTAACCAGAAATCCACAAAAGCTCTGCTGTAGATCGAAGCAATCCTTGAGTTTAGAATTATTACAAATTATGAATGCAATTGTTGCTTATAATGCGAGCAAACCCGCAGTGGCTCAAAACTGCGATAAAAGTAAGTGAGGTTTATTCATGGGCATTTCATTAGAAAAAATTGAACAAGAAGCACCGCAACTCATTAACCTAGCCAAAAAAGCTGAGATATCTTTACAAAAAGTTAACCTAACCAATCATCAAGCCAAAGTCGCTTTGTGCTTAGATATTTCAGCCTCAATGACTCAGTTATATCGCTCCGGTACCATTCAGAAATTCGCAGAAAAAATATTAGCCCTGGGTAGCCGTTTTGATAATGATGGAGCCATTGACATTTTCCTTTTTGGAGCTAATGCTCATCACGCTGGAGATATGAACTTAAAGAACTTTCAAAACTTCATTTCTACCGTTCAAAACCGCTTTCCCCTCGAAGGCAATACCTTGTATGGTAAAGCCATGCAAATGATTCGAGAATTTTACTTTACCAATAACGAAAAAAGTCAATCCCGTGGTTTATTTAGTAAGCTTTTGGGTGGGGGTTCTGGGGGAGGGAAACGCAGCGAACCCGTTACCGCAACAGAACCCGTTTATGTCATGTTTGTCACCGATGGTGCAACAGCGAATCGAGCCGAAGCCGAACAACAAATGACCTATGCTTCTTATGAGCCGATTTTCTGGCAATTTATGGCCATTGGTTCCGGGGGATTTAGCTTTTTAGAGCAGTTAGACGATCTGCAAAATCGCTACATTGATAATGCTGACTTTTTCAGTGTAGCCAATCCCGAAACCATTAGCGACGAGAAACTCTACGACTTGTTGATGACTGAATATCCTAATTGGATTAAACGAGCGCAAGCGCAGAATTTATTAACCTCGTAGTCAGAAAAAAGGCGATCGCATCCAAGAAGGGTAGCGTCATCTTACCCTTCTTTTTGCTTTATAGTAATTGGAGAGAATATTCTCAAAACGCCAAAAGCAACAGGTCAGGGTGAATGGAGTTTGACGCACAAAAACTAGAGGAATTATCGCAGAAATATAAAACAACACCCGGTCAAATCTTAGACCTTACCATTGCTTTGAGCAATCAAGGTTGTCCTCCAGAAATGCTCAAACAAGCAGTTTTACATGAATTATGGCTGCGCTATATTGTCAAAATAAGTCGGACGCTGATTTTAACGATCGCGATCGCGAACTTTCTCATTGGAATTGGGTTTATCTTTTTGCAAATGACCCTCATCCCCGAAGCCTATCGCTACGATGAAGTCTTGAAAACCATTTTGGGTTGGGGTTTACTAGGGGTGTTACTCTCGGCCAGTGTCGCCGCGATCGCAATATACAATTGTCGCCGTTTGCTGCGTCAATTTCTAATTTAAGCTTGTCCCTGCACTTCCCCTTACCCGCTTCCCTGAAGAAAAAAACTAATAATCTGTTGTTAAACTCAACTCGTTAATATAGTTCGGCTTCGTTGCGTCATTGTGATAAATCCTATGCCAAAAACCAAAAAACCCACTGCTTCAGAAATTAACCTCAAAGACCCGCAATACTACTTTAACCGGGAACTGAGTTGGTTAGAATTCAACTATCGCGTACTGGCACAAGGACTCGACGAACGAACGCCCTTGCTCGAACGACTCAAATTTATGGCGATTTTTAGCTCCAACCTCGACGAATTTTTTATGGTTCGCGTGGCAGGATTGAAGCAGCAAGTCGAAGCCGAAGTTCGCAAACTTACCCCCGATGGTCGCACCCCCGGACAACAATTACAACACATTCGCGATCGCCTCTATCCCCTCGTCCGCGAACAAAAACACTGTTTCGAGCATACCCTCAAGCCCCAACTCAGCGAAAACGGCATCCACATCGTTGACTATGTAGACCTCAGCCAAGAACAACGACAATACCTGCAAAACTTTTTTGAAAACCGTATCTTCCCCGTCCTCACTCCCCTTGCCGTCGATCCGAGTCATCCCTTTCCCTTCATTTCCAACCTCAGCCTTAACCTCGCCGTTGTCGTGCAAGACTCCGAAAGCGGGGAAGAACTCTTTGCGCGCATCAAAGTCCCCAAAATCTTACCCCGTTTTGTTCCCCTGCCCGAAAACCTGCATCAATCTTTGCAAAACGGCGATACCCCTATCATCTGGATGGGGATTCCCCTCGAACAAGTGATTGCCCATAACCTCGATGCCCTTTTTCCGGGGATGAATGTCCTTGAATGTCATCCCTTCCGCATCACCCGCAACGCCGATCTCGCCGTGGAAGAAGACGAAGCCGACGATTTACTCCTGGCCATCGAACAAGAGCTACGCAAGCGCAAATTTGGCGGTTCAGCAGTCCGCATGGAAATTCAAGACTCCATGCCCGAAACCGTGAAAACCATTCTCATGCGAGGCTTAAACCTTGAAGACAATGACGTATATGCCGGGGAAGGCTTACTGGGATTGAGCGATCTCATATCATTTATGAAACTGCCCGCCCCTCACCTCAAAGATGAATCCTGGAGTCCCGTCACTCCCCCCAGATTGCAGCGTTTGGGGGATCCCACCGACAAAAACGACGAAGGGGAAAGCATTTTTGATGTAATTGCTCAAAGCGATGTGTTGGTGCATCATCCCTATCATTCTTTTACCACTTCGGTGCAACAGTTCATTACCCATGCCGCCCACGATTCGGATGTTTTGGCGATTAAAATGACGCTTTACCGAACTTCGGGAGACTCACCGATTATTCACTCCTTGATTGCTGCGGCGGAAAATGGCAAGCAAGTCGTGGTATTAGTAGAACTCAAAGCCCGCTTTGACGAGGAAAATAACATTATTTGGGCGCGAAAGCTCGAAAAAGCCGGAGTTCACGTTGTTTATGGCTTAATGGGTCTCAAAACCCACACCAAGATTACCTTAGTGGTGCGTCAAGAAGCCAAAAAAATCCGCCGTTATGTCCATATCGGGACGGGAAACTACAATCCCAAAACCGCGAAGTTATATACAGATTTAGGCTTATTAAGCTGCCGCGAAGAACTCGGAGCCGATTTAACCGATTTATTTAACTTTCTGACCGGATACTCCCGCCAACGGTCTTATCGTAAACTTTTGGTATCCCCCGTCAATTTGCGCGATCGCATGACCGACATGATCCGCCGGGAAACCCAACACGAAACCCAAGGACGCATTGTGGCGAAAATGAACTCCCTCGTAGACCAGAAAATCATCGCCACCTTGTACGAAGCTTCCCAAGCCGGAGTCCAAATTGATTTGATTGTACGGGGTATCTGCTGTTTACGCCCTGGTGTCGAAGGCATCAGCGACAACATCCGCGTGATTAGCATTATCGGCAGCTTACTCGAACATTCGCGCATTTTCTATTTTAATAATGATGGCGACGAAGAAGTGTATATTGGCAGTGCTGACTGGATGCCCCGCAACCTAGATCGCCGCGTTGAAGCGATTACCCCCGTCGAAAGCCCCGAAACCCGCAAGGATTTACAGGAAATTTTGGGGGTGATGCTGGCCGACAACCGCCAAGCCTGGGATTTACAACCGGATGGCCGCTATATCCAACGCCAACCCGAAGATAGCGATCGCGCCCAAAGTTCGCAACAAATCTTTAAGGAAATGGCTTTAAATGCCACGGGTTTGCATTCGGGTTAGTTATTAGACATCTCCAACAATGAACTTACAACCCTTGAAATAGCGTGGTAAAAGTTGAGTTTCTGGAGATGTCTATTGGTTATTGGTGTTCGCTCTGATTCCCTCAATTGGTAATTGGTAATTGGTCATTGGTCATTGGTCATTTCCTCCACCACTGCCCACTGCCCAAAACTGATAACTGATAACTGATGACTGATAACTGATAACCCCTACTGCCTCGAATCAGCGTCGCCGCAACCACCTCAAACCCTTTTGAAATAACTGCCGCAAACTTACGGAGGGCTTGGTGGTAATGGGGCGGGGTTGGGGGGTTTGGCGGGTTTTAGATTCCTCGTAAGCCCCATTAATCCGGGCGGTTATCAGGGTGGCTTCTTCGTAGGGATTTAAATCGGGATGCCAGCGTTTGAGCAGTTGTTTGTAGGCTTTTTCTACTTGAGGCGGGGGGGTGGTTGCGGTGACTCCTAATACCTGCCACCAAGGGGTTTCCGGGTCTAAAAGGGTCGCATTCGCGATCGCGGTTAACTTTTCGATCTCGTCCCAACTCGTACCGTAGCACACCTGATAAATCGCCGCCAAGCGGGTTTGACCGTAACGAGATAAAGCTAAGTTATGCCAAACCTGAAACTGCTGGCGCGATCCCGGCGGGATCCGCTTCGCGGCGCGCAACGGCCAATCCGAAGAAGGACGGGCTAACTGAGCTAAAATCTGTTGAGTTGCGCCTGTGGCTTCGGGTAAATCCAGCAATAACGACAACTCCGGCTTGACTTGCTGTACAAAAGGTTGATTGCGCCAATTCCAGTAATGAATACCCTTTTGTCCCAAATGACTTTGATAAAACTCGCGCCACAACGCCTCTACGACACAAGCCAGGGGAGACAGTAACGGCGTCGCCCAACAACAAGCCTGACCCTGTAAACTGCTAGGGGGAGCATCTTCAAAGCAACAAGCGAGGGGAGACAGTAACGGTGTCGCCCAACAACAAGCCTGACCCTGTAAACTGCTAGGGGGAGCATCTTCAAAGCAACAAGCGAGGGGAGACAGTAACGGCGTCGCCCAACAACAAGCCTGACCCTGTAACACCGTCGCGGGAGCATCCTCTAACAAACAAGCCCAAGGATAAAAAGTTAGGGTTTCATCCTCTGGATCGAGACGGGGGGCAGATTGCATCTTTGTAGACGAGCGAGAAACAAACAGAGAAGCCGTACACACCACCAAACCAAACAAAAACGGCGGTAAAAGAATGATTCGCTCAGCAGTTGTCGCGATCGCCACCACAGGTAAAACCATGAAATTAAGTCAGAACAGAAGAAATAATATCTAGCCTGAGAGCGTATCTTAATATCTTACATCCAGTTCAGTTCCAACGAAGGCATCAAACGCTTTAAATTTTTCAAAGATTTCCCCTGCCAAGGAATATCTTTTCCCCCCAAAACCGTCATGGCAATAGTTTTTTGTTGGCGAATCCGAATCACAAACTTGGATAAAACATTAATACCCGAACTGTTTAAAAACTCCAGTTCTCGTAAATTTAAAATGATTTTTTCGGGTTGTTGTTCCGTGACAGAATTCAGTAAATCGACAATCGGTTGATATTCTTTCATCCCACTTAAACGCAACGAACCTTGACAATTAATGGTTGCTTGTTCTGGGTCGTACCACACAGAATAAGCCTCTGTTTTAATTTCCATTCCCTCAAACTACTCCTTGCAAATATCTAGACTGCGAGTTGTACCATACTGGTTACCGCGATCGCAACATTATCTGGGTCGTGGCTTTCAAATTTCCATCCCAATTTGGCATCATAATCATTCAAAATGGTCAAGTAGCCCAACTGAGATGCTTCGAGTTGCTCGCTTTCAGCATTTTTTTCTAACTGCTCAATATATAAATCCGCCGGATCGGATGCTAATATCCATTTGATATAAGACTGAAACCCCGGCACTTTTTCAGGAGCAACGCTATTCGTAATCATAAAAATAATGCGATCGCTACGTAAATGTAACGCAATATCAATGGGTTTATTCCTTCTCGAATCATTAAACTTCATGGCATTTTCGATTAACTCATTGGCAATATAACCAATGGCACTTTTGATTTCATTGTGCCGTTCATCATCATCTCGATCGTTTTCCGAACTGGGAAAAAAAGTAGCAAAATAATCTGCTAAAAAATCTGCCGACAAACCATTATTTCGCCACCGTTGTTTTAAAGGAACCGACCCAGGGGAAAAGCCGATAATCAAGTATTCTTGGCTTTCAGACAAATTTGTCAGATAATCTCCAAAAATTTGGATCGTAGGTTTCAACAGCTTCACCTTGAAAAATTCCAATCCTAAACTATCACGATTATTGACCGGCTAGGGTGAAACTTAAGACCAGAAAAACTCAATATAAAATCATAACAACCCATAAGCACCATGAAGTTGATAACCAGGGTCTTGGAGTTGTCAAACTCCATGCCAAACGACAGATTCATCTACAATAGCAGCAGTTTCCTCCGTCATGGGTTAGAAAATCAGGGTTTGTACCAGTTCCAAGCAGAATGAGGGGTTTATGATTGAAGGCTGCCCTGGTTCTAACTTTTTCCCAGTTCCAAGCACCCAACCCAGATTCCGTATGAAAAGAATCGAAACCCTAGGGACAGTCAACAAAAACAATCTATTAACGGCACCGGTTGCCAATCTGGCCCCTGGTCAATACCCTGTGGTCGTCAGCATTGACACCGCAGCCATGAGTCCAGCAAGTCCCAGTTTTTCTGACTTGACCAATCACTGGGCTAAACCTTTTATCGAAGCCCTCGCAGCCCAAGGTATTATTAGCGGTTTTCCCGACGGCACCTTCCAACCCAATACGGTGGTCAATCGCGCCCAATTTGCCGCCCTTATTAGCAATGCCTTCTCTTTAGAGTTCATCCGTCCTGCAATCCAGTTTACCGATCTTCAGGCTAATTTTTGGGCGAATCCAGCCATTAACAAAGCCTACCGTATGGGCTTTATTTCGGGTTATCCCAACCAACAGTTTCGCCCCAATGCGGGCATTACCAAAGCCCATACCCTCATTGCCCTAGTCAACGGCTTGAAGTTGCAAAGTAACACCGAGATTGATTTGGCTAACTTTTACCTCGACTTTGGTAGTATTCCCAGTTACGCCATTCCCCAAGTCAAAATCGCCACCGCGAAAGGAATGGTGGTCAATTATCCCGACCTCAAACGCCTCAACCCCAACCAATCGGTAACGCGGGGTGAAATGGCGGCGATGTTGTATCAAGCTTTAGTGCAACTGGGGCGGATGTCAACCCTCGCTTCGCCTTACATTGTGCCGCCCCCTTTGCTGCCGACGGTGAAAGTCAGTCATAATCGGGAGTTTCGGGGAGTGTGGGTCAGTTCGGTGTGGAATCTTAACTGGCCGTCCCGGCGGGATTTAACCCCAGTCGAACAACAGCAAGAATGGATTAAACTGTGCGATCGCGCCGCGAGTCTCAACCTCAATGCCATTATCTTGCAAATTCGCGCTGAGGGGGATGCGTTTTATCCTTCAGGACTCGAACCCTGGAGTTTGTGGTTAACGGGTACGCCGGGCAAACCCCCCACCCCTTATTATGACCCCTTGGCCTTCGCGATCGCCGAATGCCATAAACGCAACCTAGAGTTTCACGCTTGGTTTAACCTCTACCGGGCCAAAACCTCCTCCCAAACGCCCCCCAATATCCTGCCCCACCTCGAAGCCTTATATCCCGATGCAGTGTACACTTACGGCACAAAACGCTGGATGGATCCTGGTGTAAAAGTCGTCCAAGACCGCATTTATAACGTCATTCTCGATGTGGTGCAGCGTTACGATGTCGATGGCATTCACCTCGACGATTACTTTTACCCCTTCCCCATCCCCAACGAGACATTTCCTGACGAAGCGGTGTATCAAGCTTATCGAGACGCAGGGGGAACTCTCAGCCGTAACGATTGGCGACGCGATAACGTCAATACTATTGTTCAACGCCTTTCCCAAGGCATTCACGAAGTCAAACCTCATGTCAAATTTGGCATTAGTCCTTTTGGCATTTATCGACCTGGTGAACCCCCCGGCATTGAAGGCTTAGATCAATACGACCAGATTTTTGCCGACCCCAAAAAATGGCTGGCCGAAGGTTGGTTAGATTATGTGGCCCCGCAACTGTATTGGCGCACAGACCAAACTGCCCAAAGTTATAGCACGTTGCTGCAATGGTGGACGGAAAACAATCCCCAAAACACCCATATCTATGTAGGCAATAATCTACGGAGAATTGGCGAACCGGGATGGACTTTTGCCGAATTTGAGCGACAAATCGAGATTACCCGCAATTCTGCTAATAAAGAAGCTTTGGGCAATATCTTTTTCAGCATCAAAGTCTTTATGGACAACCCGGAAAATGTCAACGCTAAATTCCAACAAGAAATTTACCCCCAAGCCGCCTTAGTGCCAGTTATTTCGTCCTTAGAAGCCCCACCACCGCCTTTGCCAACGGGTTTAAGGGTAATTGATAATCAATTGCGCTGGAATGCTGTTCCAGGGGATTTAGTGCGGGCTTGGACGCTGTATCAGAAAGTGGGGGAAACCTATAAACTCGATCGCATTTTCCCTGCAACCACGACGGCGACTCCTATTTCTACGGGAATTTATGCCCTTTGTGGGGTTAATCGCATTGGCGAGGAAAGTGAAGGGGTTGTGGTTGAATGTTGACAACTCCCCGGACTAAAGTCACGGGGATTCTCGCTTCTTTCAGATCGCCTCTTGGCTAGACTCCGAATCGACAGATACCTAGATATCTTCCCCTTCGTCCCCGCCAGACCGACTCGGCGAGCGTTTTATCTCTTGGTTTCTGCTCCAAGATACGTCCTGCCCGGACGCAAAAAGCGGTGCGACCCCGCGCCGCCGAAAGACGAGCGACCCCGCGCTGCCGAAAGACGAGCGACCCCGCGCCGCCGAAAGACGAGCGACCCCGCGCCGCCGAAAGACGAGCGACCCCGCGCCGCCGAAAGGCGCAAGGGAACGCGCGAGTAGCAAGGGAACGCGCGAGTAGCAAGGGAACGC
>JBKHDX010000091.1:0-17128 GCA_046541115.1 Spirulinaceae cyanobacterium
CAATGTAATGAGCGATCGCGATTTAGCTGCAAAACTCCAACAAGCCACAGCAGGATTATTTTGGCCCAGCGAAACCGATGCTGGGTTTGAAGTGGTGACTTGGCCCGACTTAGACCAAATTACAACAGAAAGCCTGCGCGATCGCCTCAACCTCGACCCCGAAACCCCCATCCTCATCCAAGACTTCTACGACTTCTTCCAACCCGTCACCCAAGAACAAGCTTGGCATAATGCCGAAGAAAGAGCCGAAAGAGAACGCTATCAAGCCTTAGTACAATTTTTGAGCGAAAAATTGAGCAATATCCAAATTTTCCGCGTCGGAGAAGTCGAAATCGACATTTATATCCTGGGTCAAACAACCCATGACCAAGTGATGGGACTCCAGACGCAAGCCGTGGAAACTTGAAAATTTGTCCTTTGTCCTTTGTCTTTTATCCTTGGGCTAATAATGTAGATTGGACGCTAAAAAAAGCCGCCCTTAAAGGGCGGGGAACCTGAAACCCAGTTATTTTTGGTCAAATGAGTCGTCTTGCTCTATGTTGATAAGATGAGCAGGAACTAGATTAATTGTTCTGCTGAAAAAAGCAAGTTTTATAGCGCTAAAATGAATCATTTAATGTAAGGAGGCGAAAAAATGCAAGAACCACAAACCACAACCACAGAACAGCAAGATGCAGGAATTAATACCGAAAACGCGGGTTCGCTGTCTACGGTATCAAGCAGTCCCGAACAATGGCAAGAATGGGTAACCCCAGTCACAGACTTTTTGTCTCAACTGCCCAACTACATTGTTCAATTTTTCTCCGACTACAAGCAACCCCTGATTAGTTTGGGGTTAATTGTATCGGGAATCATCACAGTGAAAGTCACCCTGGCTTTACTTGATGCTATTAATGATATTCCCCTACTCGCTCCAATTCTCGAATTGGTGGGATTAGGTTATACGGGTTGGTTTGTTTTCCGCTATATGCTGAAGGCTTCCGATCGCAAAGAGCTAGTCGCAGAGTTTGACAAGCTCAAGGGTCAAGTGGTTGGCTCGGATTCTTAAGTTAATCTCAATTTAAACTGTGGCGTGGCTCAAGCTGCGCCATTTTTGTTGTTGGTTATTGGTTGTTGGTTGCTGGTTGTTGGTTATTGGGCGGGGAAACCCCGCCCCTACACGCCGATTGCCTCAAACACTGATGACTGATGACTGTTAACTGATGACTGAAAAAGCCTACTGCCCAAAACACTGATAACTGATAACTGATGACTGATAACTGAAATTACCCTGCATTGCGTAAATCTTGTGCCGCTTGGTAAAGCTGATGCCATTCGTTGATGACTTGGCTTTTTTTCCATTGCCATTCTGCGGCGATCGCCTCGAAGCTGTCTCCGGCTTGTAAACGCTCTAATAGGGCTTGTTGTTGAGAATTGAGGGATTGGGTAAAGACTTGCCATTGAGAAAGAGTCAAGCCCAAATTATGCTCGTTGAGGGAAATTTGTAGCCAACCTGCGACTAACTCAGGACGGGCTTTGAGGGCAAAAACTTTAACAGCGTGATAGCTAACTTTTTCCCGCAGGCGATAGATTTGTTTAATCGGGACATTGAGTTGAGTAGCGATCGCGTCTTGAGATTGACCCTGTAAATACAACCGCAACCAAGTCACCGCCAACGGATCGACTTTTTCGGCTAAATATTGCTCGAATTCTTTTTGTACTTCTAGGCGCAGCAATTGACGCTCTTCTTCGCTTTGTTCGAGTTGATAATTCTCGATGGCTTCGTTGTCAATCAAGCTTAAAGGTACGTCACCGTCTTCGAGGGTGATTTCTTCGGAAATGGTGCGAATCCGTTGTTGTTGGGGAACTTGAGTCATGCCGCTACGCTGCGCTCGCCGCAAAAAGTTAACAAAGCGATAAGCGAGTAACGGTTGATTGCGAATCGGACGCAGACAATATTCTTCAACGCTGGTGAGGAGTAAGGCTTCTTGTAAGCGGCGATTGTCGGTACATTGGCGAATCCAGGCGATCGCGGCTTGGATATTGCGATCGCTGTTGAGCATTTCTTGGATCACTTCTTGTAACACATCGGCGACTGCCCGATGGCGATCGCGACTTAACGCCACCCAAGTCCGAATTTTATTGCGAAGCACCGCTAAGGAGGCTAAACGAGAAATCAAGCATTTGTAAGCTTGAGTGGGCGTTACCCCTAAATAGCGCTGACGCAGAATCCGATAACGGTATTCCATCGCCCGTTTCGCAATATCTAGACGTTGGGGTGTAAAACTTTCAAAGCGGTGAGTATCTTCTCCAAGTAACCAACGTACAATGCTGGCTTTTTCGTCTGGATCGAGATGGGGATAATCCTCTTGTAAGCGTTTGTGCCAATTGTTTGCTAACTCTGTCGCTAACGTGGTCATTAAATAAAACTCCTCTAACCCCTGCTTTAAAGTTTGCATGACAACTCCCTATTCCCGCTTAAATTACTGGATTGATTTTTGAACTTTTAACTGTAGTTGTTACCATTTGACCCTATAACAAGGCTTTCTGCCGCGATCGCATGAGTGTTGAGGCCCAATAAATGTCACAGACACTGACAATCTCAGATCGAGATGGATTGTGATACCGATCGCGGGTTAGAACAATCAGTCTGCTAAGGTCTAATTTTAGTTATGTCCCAACGGCAAGACCTTATGCAGTTTGGATCGGGATTGAGAGAGAAGCCATCCTCGGTCATAGCCTTTCCCGCATTTTGAGAGAAAGTTTGTAAAATTTTATTAAGTGCGATTTTTGGGGTCACTGTCTGCCCGGTGGACTGCCCAGGACTTCCATTTTCCCTTCAATCGAGCTTCGATTGTCTCTTATTCTTTTCTCAATATCAGCCACCGTGAAATCCCAACATCCCAAAGCAAATTTTGCGTCCGTTCAAGATTTAATTCTCGATCGCATTGACAACGCGATCGCCTTATTTAATACCGACTTTCACTTAGTTTTATTTAACCAAAAGCTCGTACAAGTTTGGGGATTAGCCGCCGATTGGTTAAGTCAAAAACCTCATTTTGACGAAATCGCGGATTTATGTATTGCTCGCGGCTATTGGGCCGAAAAACACGCCACACAACTGCGGCATTCTTTAGAAAACACGGAATTACCCCACAACTCTTTTTGCATCGCCCAACACAACGGCATTTATGTCGAAATCGAGGTTACACAAACCGAAGAAGGCGGTAAGTTATTCAATCTGCGCGACCTTACCAACTACCAGCAATCTGAAGCCAGCTTACACTACGAAGTCCAGCGCCTTTCGTTTTTACTCGGCTTAACCGAACATCTCCAACCCGCCACGGATTTACGGCAAATTGGTCAGTTTGCCTTGTCTTATCTGGTCGAAACCATGGGGGCAGCTTTTGGGGATGTGAAAGTCATTTCTGGAGAAGGGGAAAATCGCACCGCCGGAACTATTACTAATGAGATTTCTTCGGAATTTATCGCGACCTATGGAATTCCGGCGATCGAAAAAATGGCAGAAGTCCTCAAACAAGGCATTCCCTACGGTCAAGGCTTACTTTGGCAAGTCGTCGAAACCGGAGAGCCTTTGTTTGTGAATGATTATCGCAATCACCCCAACGCGCTCGCGGGCTTTCGTCATCCCGGCATTCAACAACTGGGCATTTTCCCCATCCCCAGTGCGGGAGGCAGTATTATCGGCGTTTTAACCCTCGAATCCCGCACCAACAAAAGCCTGCGAGATGTCATTCAACCGGATATGCTGCTGGCGGCTTGTCGTACCCTCGGAGTCGCTATCGAACGGGCCCAAGCCCAAGAGGAGTTGCGTCAAGCCAATGAATATCTCGAACGGGTTTCTCAGATGAAGTCTGAGTTTTTGGCTTCGATGTCCCACGAACTCCGCACCCCTCTCAATAGTATTTTGGGCTTCTCCGATTTACTCAAGCGACAAATTGCTGGGAATCTAGCCCCCCGTCAACTGAATTATGTCAACGCCATCGAAAAAGGCGGCCAGCATTTACTGGACTTGATCAACGATATTCTCGATTTATCCAAAATTGAAGCCGGGAAAATCGAACTGAATCTTGAATCAGTTTCTATTCAAGATTTGTGTCGCGAGTGTTTGAAAATGATTCAACCCCGCGCTCAGAAAAAACGAATTGCTTTATCTTTGGAACTGGATTATCGCATCGATCGGGTGATACTCGACGAACGGCGATCGCGCCAAATCTTGATTAATTTACTCTCCAATGCGGTTAAATTTAGCGCCGAAGGGGAACGGGTTAAACTCATTGGTCGCTTGGCTTACGGCAACGAACTCGCCCAAGAAAAACGCCCCGATCGCAGTCCCATTAATGAGAGTACCCCCTATTTATGTCTCGAAGTGTCCGACACGGGGATTGGTATTCCTGAAGCCAGGCAGCATTTACTGTTTCGACCGTTTCAACAAATTGATTCTTCCCTGACTCGTCAACACGAAGGCACGGGGTTAGGATTAGCCTTAACAAAACGTTTGGCAGAGTTACACGGTGGCACGGTTTCCCTCGAATCGGTGGAAAATCAAGGCAGTACTTTTCGGGTTTGGTTACCGTTAACGGAGTTACGGGGCAATTTTGTAGACTCCCGAGAGTCTACCGCCCCCAATCAAGCCAATATTCTCAAACAGCGATCGCCTTTGCAAGTCACGCAACGGATCCTCGTGGTTGAAGATCAACCCTTTAATCAAGCTTTGATTTCAGAGTTTCTTGAACTTGAAGGTTATGAAGTCGAAATGATTTATGATGGGCAAACTATGATTGAACTGCTCAATTCTCCTTTAGCTTGTCAGCAGAATTTACCAGATTTACTGTTAATTGACATCCAACTGCCCGAAGTGGATGGTTTGGAGATATTACGACAACTCCGGCAAAATAAGACTTGGCAGCACATCCCCACGATCGCCGTTACTGCGATGGCGATGCCGGGCGATCGCGAAGAATGTCTACAAGCGGGGGCGAATGATTATGTCAGCAAACCCATTAATCTCGAAGAACTCTTAACGAAAGTTCGTTCTTTAGTCAATGGGGACAGTCCTGAATCCTTTGTTTCTGAAACGTAAAAAAAAGGGTTCTCTCCCCTAAATCAACTCGTCTTGGGTTAAAATTATAAACAAAGTATGAAACTTACTATTACTTTTTAAGTGTAATAATAAGCCCTTGAATTCTTCATTATAGATCGTGTGATGCTATCGAGATAAAAAGCAGCGAGGGCGATCGCACCTAGGGTCATCTGAATTTATAGTAATCTCAATCCGATTTTATCGGCGATGCGATTCGTAACCCCAAAAATATGCCCCGGATTTTATTAGTCGATGACGAACCCACTAACTTATTATTGCTAGAAGAACTGTTGCTGACCGAAGGCTACGTTACCCAATCAGCATCTTCTGGCACAGAAGCCTTAGAAATAGCCCAAGCTACCCCACCAGACTTAGTTCTGCTCGACGTAATGATGCCGGATATGAACGGCTTTGAAGTGTGCCAAAGTCTGCGAGAAAATGATACCCTACAAACTATTCCCGTCATTTTTTTAACGGCATTGGATAACGAAGAAGCCCGTCTTAAAGGTTTAGAAATGATGGGAGACGATTATATTACTAAACCCATTAACAGCCGTTTACTCTTGGCAAAAATCAAAACTTTACTTGAATTAAATCAGCTTAGAAACTCGAAAAATCGCCTCAACTTCGACCGCGAAAATCTGGATAAAGCGAATGCGGCTTGGCAAATTAGCGAGCATTTATCCGAAAAATTCCGTTTGTTTGTACCCGAACAATTTTTAAATCGGATTGCCCCCCAAGGGGTGGATTCCATTCAACTCGGCAATGCTAGAGAAGAAGAATTAACGATTTTATTTGCCGATATTCGCTCCTTTACCGCCATTTCTGAGTCGCAACCTGCCCTCGATACCTTTCGCTGGCTGAATGCCTTTTTTACGCGCATGAGTGAAGCGATCTCGCAGCATGATGGCTTTATTGATAAATTCCTCGGTGACGCAATTATGGCGGTTTTCGATCGCGACGACAATCACGCCAACGATGCCTTAGCTGCCGCCGCGGCCATGACCCAAAGTTTACACGAATTCAATCAACAACGGGAAACTTATAACCTCACCCAAAGCGTCAGAATCGGCATTGGCATTCATTCGGGAGTGGGGGTAATCGGCACAGTAGGGTCTGATTCTCGTATGGATTCAACGGTAATTGGTGATGTCGTCAACACCGCCTCTCGCCTCGAAGAACTGACTAAAACTTATCATTGTGATACGATCGTCAGCGCCCAAGCGATCGCCCACCACACCGCTTCTACCTCTTGCGAGTTTCGCTATCTCGACACCATTGCCCCTCGCGGTAAACAGCAAGCCCTGAAAATCTATCAAGCGATTTTTGACATCACTCGCGATCGCACCCCGGGTTGAATCATCAAACTTTATTATAGGTTGGGGTAAAGCTAATCAAGAAAGCTTTTTTCTTGCGGCACAAAATTATAGGAACAATTGATTAATTTAGCTAAAGGACGCAGGCTTGTTTCTAAATCCCGCATACTTTCTTGAGCAAGATCAATTGTCTGACCCGACTTGAGATTAAGATACGCGAAATATTCCCAGCCGTGTTCGCCTTTTTCCTCGTATACTTCCAAGTTAGAAATTTCGCGAAAAAAATACTTTTGTCGAGTTTCTGTTCTGAGTAAATTGCGATCGCGAATGTAAAACGTTTGGGTGGTTTGGTCTGCAAGACAGTGCCTAATTTTAGACGAAAATAAAAAGATGTAAATACTCCATAAAAGGAATAAAACACAACCCGCCATCAGAAAAGCATCTAATTCAATCATATATTCGAGAATGCCCAAAAAGCTCCAAATCATCATTATGCAAGCCGCTATCCATTCGTCAGTAGGCAGATAGCGAATTTCCAGAGAGGTATCGGTTTGTCTGATAATCTTCATCGCTAAAATTAACTAAAAAGGCTCTTTATGACGAAATCCAACAATATTGTGCCAGTTATTTCTCCTTACCCCTATGAAGAAAATCCCAAAAGCTTTTTTATTTCGACACAAAATTATAGGGGCAATCGATTAATTTGGCTAAAGGGCGCAGGCATTTTTCTAAATTCCGCTTATTGTGAGTGTCAGTACCCAGATCAATTTTTTCACCCGACTTGAGATTAAGATACGCATAATATGTCCAGTTTTCTGGATTGCGATTCTCGCGGATTTCCAAGTTAAAAATTTCGCTAAAAAAATGCTTTTGTCGAGTTTCTGTTCTGACTAAATTGCGATCGCGAATGTAAAACGTTTGGGTGGTTTGGTCTGCAAGACAGTGCCTAATTTTAGACCAAAAGAAAAAGAAGTAACTGCCCAACAAAAACATTAAAAACCAAAACGCTCTACCCCAAGTATTAAATTCGATCGTGCCATAAATGCCTGGAATCATCAATTCGCCAGCCCCTAGCCATTCGTCAGTAGGCAGATAGCGAATTTCCAGAGAGGTATCGGTTTGTCGGATAATTTTCATTGCTAAAATCAACTAAAAAGGCTCTTTATGACGAAATCCAACAATATTCTGCCAGTTATTTCTCCCTATCCCCGTAAAATACATCCCAAAAGCTTTTTTCTTTCGGCACAAAATGATAGGGACAATCAATGAAATTGGCTAAAGGATGCAAGTTGTTTGATAACTTTCATGGCTAAAGTTGACTGAAAAAGCTTTGATAACGAAAGTTTAATCCGATTGTTTTAGTTAGCCCTATTTTTTCAAAAAATATCCCAAAAGCTTTGACTTGGCACAAAATTATAATAACAATCAATAACTGTTACCAAAGGAAGCAAACCGCTTTCTAAACTTCCCTTGCGATTGCTATGACCTAAATAAATCGTTTCTCCTGACTTCAGCTTGAGAAACGCAAGATAATATCTGCCATTTTTATTACGTTTCTCGCGGATTTCTATACTAGAAACCTCATTAAAAAAGTATTTTTGTCGCGTTTCAGTTTTGACTAAATTGCGTTTGCGAATATGAAGGGTTTGTGTTTTTGTATCTGCCAAACAGTGAATAATTTTATGCCAAACAAAAAAGGCATACAGACTGCCTAGAAATATCAAAAACCACAACGCTGCCCACCCAAAATAGGCATTAAATTCGATAATGCCGTAAATACTAAAAGCCGCCATCATCAAACTAACAAACCATTGCATTATCGGTCGATGGCGGCTTTCAAGACGAGTGTTAGTTTGTTGGATAATTTTCATCGCAACATCAGCTAAAAATTGCCCCGAAAAGCGATCGCAACCCCGAAACTGTTTTACTTTGTGCGTCGATTATTCTTTGGGGTAAGCCCTGCTGTTTCTTAATAAAAACATTGGCACAGTTTCGTCCGGGCATTCCCGAAATTGACCCCCCCGGATGCGCGCCAGCCCCACTGAGGTATAAGTTTTTAATGGGGGTGGTGTAGTTGGCAATTTCGGGCAGAGGACGCAAGAAAATCATGCGATCTAAACTCATGTCAATATGGTAAACATTGCCGTTATATGACCCCAACCGTTCGGCTAATTCGGCGGGACTTTCCACTTGACGAGCGATGATAGAATCTTTGAGATTGGGGGCATATTGAGTCAGTTTTTCAATGACGCGATCGCCCACCTTTTCTTTGAGGCTATCAGTCCACCCTGTTCCATTTAAACCTGTTCCCTCGGCTCCGGCAACCTGATAAGGGGCAAAAAACTCAATCCAGAGGGTATGCTGACCATCGGGGGCCATAGAAGGGTCGAGGACAGTGGGACATACGGCGTACATCGAAGGGTCATCCATCGCGATTTCCCCAAACAACGTCATGGCGTGATTTTTCTCAACATGATTCACCGAATCAGCAATCAAGATAGACCCAATCAGATAATCGTCTTTGTGGTCGTAAGCCTCGAAACGGGGGGCTTCAGAAAGGGCGCAGTCAATTTTAAGGATGGCTTCGTTACTGTTAATAATTTTATGCTCGACGCGATCGCGCAGAGTCCTATCCACCGCCTGAGAATCCATTAACTGCAAAAACAACCGCCGCACATCGATATTAGAGATGATACCGCGACGAGAGTGATATTCCTGCCCCGTGGCGGCACGAACCCCCACCGCTTGACCTGAATCATCAATCAGTACTTCTTTGACCGCCGTATCAGTCAATATTGTGCCACCGAGGGAAGTCACCAACTTGACCAAGGCTTGCACTAAAGCCCCCGTCCCCCCTTTCGGTCTAGACATCCCTGGATTGTGCCGCATCGACATCATCATGGCCCCAATAGCCAAGCCCTTCTGGGAAGGGGGTGCGCCAATTTCAGCCGCTAAACGGGCTAGGGGGGCTTTGACAATTTCAGTTTCAAACCACTCCTCAATCACATCAATGGGAGAAGTCAGCATGGTTCGCACGAAATCCAGGGCTTTTTGGGGAGAACCCGCCATTTTAAATAAGTCTTTGAAGTTCTCTGCCTCAAAATTGCTGGTAATATCGAGTAACGCCGTGGGGGGTGCATTAAACATCGGCGCGATCGCGCTGACTAAACTTTGCCAATATTGAGTATATTCTCGATAACGTTGGGCATCGCGATCGCTATAGCGGGCAATTTCGGCGCAGGTTTTTTCCACCGATTGATGAGCCAGGAAATACTTGCCATCAGGATGCGGACAAAACACCACCGGGTCGCAGGGCAGATACTTTAAGCCATACTTGTGTAACTCTAACTCTTGCGCCACCGGGCCGAGATGGATAAACTCATGATCGATCGCACAGCGATTAAATGTAAATCCAGGGGCAGTATCCGGCATAATCGCTTCTGTCGTGGCTGCACCGCCGGGAACCGGGCGTTTTTCGAGGAGTAGCACGCTGTATCCCGCTTTCAGGAGGTAAGCCGCGCAAACCAGGCCGTTATGACCTGCACCAATTACAATCGCGTCGTAAGTTTCCATTAAATATTGTTTCCTTTGCTTGCTATAGGCGACTTGTTGCTCAAATTTTAGCGAACATAGGAAAGGAAACGGCTGTAACTCAAGCTTTCTCTCCGGGTGACCTCGTTGAATAATCTGAGGGTGCGATCGCCCCAAACTAAACTTTCCTGTAAAACCCCCACTGATTCTGTGGGAAAATTCCTAAGAGACTAGCGCAAAGTAAAAACCGCCGTTATACTGGCAAAGTTGACCCGTTCATCTTGATTAGATTTAAAATTGGAGTCTATGAGTCCTGTTGTTAAATACGTCGAACCTTCTGGCATTTTAGACGGCACAAAAGCCAGCGAATTTCGCCAGGAAATTAGTGAAAGTGTCGAAAAAGGTGCAGCGATTATCCTCATCGATTTTAACGATGTAACCTTTATGGATAGTTCGGGTTTAGGAGCGCTTGTATTAGCTTTAAAAACCGTGCGAGCAGCAGGAATTAAACTGTATATTTGCTCTATTAACGACCAAATTAAAATGCTGTTTGAACTGACCAGCATGGATCGAGTGTTTGAGATTTATCCCAATCGCGAGACATTTGAAAAACAAGTTTTATCCAAATAAAGGTTAGCTGTGCATTGCGGTTTTTGGCTTGAAGTCAGAACCCAGGAAAATATTAAGCACGGGTCGGTTTTGACTCATTGGTTGTTACCGCGTTAAAGTTGACAACCCATCATTTTAAGGTCGATTTTTCTACGAAAAAGGATAATCTCAAGTCGAGATTTACCTTAAATTTATCGTTTTTATAAATTCAATCAAAATTAACTTGCATCAGCGATAAATCATCCTCAAACACTTCTTGAGAATTTGCCGCTTGCACTCGTTTTAATAAATCATCCAAACCTTGATTGCCTTGGGCTTTATAATCTTTAAGCGTCTCAATAAAATTATCTAATCCCCAAATATCGCCATCGGGTTGATTAATTTCATATACGCCATCACTGAAAATATAAAGGCTCGATTCTGGGGCAATCTTACAAGACAACTCTTCATAATCAGCCCCCGGAAACATTCCCGCCGGAAAACCTTGAGCTTTGAGACGTTGTACCTCAATTTTGCCGCGTTGGGGTGACAGCAAAATCGCCGGAGGATGTCCCGCACTCGCATACAACAATTGACGCTTTTTGCGGTTATAAACCCCATACCAAATCGTAAAATACTTATCGTTTCGTTGGGTCATTTGAAACGCATCATTCAATCCTCCTAACACCTCACTCGGACTGCGATAATTCACCTGTAACATCGCCTTCGACCGCAGTAAATTAATCACCGACAAAGACGGTAACGCAGCCCGCAACCCATGACCCGACACATCCAACAAATACATCGCCAGATGATTATCATCTAACCAAAAATAATCAAAGCCATCCCCCCCCAATTGACTCGACGGAATAAAACAAACATCAATCTTAATTGGGGGTTCAGTTAGGGGTTCGGGTAAAATCGAACTCACATAAGCCGCCGCTTCGGCCAATTCTGTTTCCAGTTTGTGTTTTTGTCGTTGTAAATCGCGGCTGAGTTGGTGTTGTCGCAAGCCAGAACGCACGCGGGCATTGAGTTCAAACAACTCCACTGGCTTACACACAAAATCATCCGCCCCCGCATCCAACCCTTCGACACGGGACTCCACTGACCCCATTGAAGTCAGCAAAATAAAAAAAGTGGTCGAAAGTTCTGGAGTTCCCTTAACTTCACGACACACCTCAATCCCACTCATTTTCGGCATAACCCAATCGCAGATGACCATCGCGGGTTGATGTTTTTGGGCTTGGGCTAATCCTTCCTCGCCATCGGCCGCAACCAAGACATCGTAGCCCTTTTTCGCCAGGGTGCGTTTGAGAAGCATTTGAATCGCGGGGTCATCATCAACGATTAGTATTTGAACCATAACCGGGAAAAAGTTGAATTGCTGCTAGTTCGAGGAAAATAAGACAAAATGGTAGGGCAATCAGATTGCAAAAAATCAAAAAAGACTTGAGCAATACCCTGATTGTGACATACTCCTACATGGTACTCATCCCTTATCTGGGCAAACTGCCGTACCAGACGGTTTGAAGCGACATGGGCTAAGATAATGTCAATTTTAGAGGTAGGCGCGGAAAAAATTCTTCAATTTTCTTGCTAATCGAGTTACACTAAAGCCGTTGAGTACGAAAGGCTATCGGCTACTTCTCTCCGTTCGCTTGATTTGATTTCACCATTAAAGCATTGAACGTTCCCCAAAGATTTCAGCTAGAGGTCGCCTCTGACCTCAAAGCCTTGAACCAGGTTTTAATCTGGTTCGACCAGGCTTACACCCTCAATATCCCAAAAAAAGATTGGTTACAGTGTCAACTCGCCTTAGCCGAAGCCTTTACCAATGCGGTACGTCATGCCCATCGGGATTTACCGTCTGAAACCCCTGTTTCTATAGAAGTTCAACTGTATGCCCATCAAATTGAAATTCGGATGTGGGACTCTGGTCCCCCCTTTGATTTAGAACAACGTATCGAAACTTTAAGTCTCAAGCCCGATTATCAATCCGGGGGGGGTCGCGGTATTGTTTTGATGCACAAAATTGCGGACTATCTCAGCTACCGACGCACGGAAGATAACCGCAATTGCTTGTTATTGGTTAAAAAGTGGCAGGATTTTAGCTAATCTTTTGTTATTGGTTGTTGGTTATTGGTTGTTGGTTATTGGTTGTTGGGTTTCGTTACCTCAACCCAACCTACAGCAAAGCTGCCTACTGTCGAAAAGCGACTGCCCCTTAATAACTCGCTTCTGAGGGGGTTGATTGGGCAGATTTCGACTCGATGGCTAATGTCCCTGGCCCGGTGACATAGGCGTAGAGTAAGCCGCCAATCAGACCTAAATTCTTAAGTAAAGCTGTGGTTTCTTCCGGGTTAAAAGGACTGTGAAACACTAAGGTTGTCGGGACGAGGAATAAAATTAATAAAATCACCCCCCATTTGGTTTTGTAGCCGAGTAACAGTAAGGTTGCCCCGACTAACTGAAATAGGATATTACCGAGTAATAATAATCCCGGTAGGGGTAAACCTCGGTCTGCCATCATTGCTTGGGTATCAGCAAAGCTGAAAATTTTACCAATACTGGAATTGAGGAAAATCAGCGCTAAACAGATTCGTGCCACTAAAAGTAAAACGTTCATTCTCTAATCTCCGTAGAAACAGTTTTAAGACGCGGTAACACCGCCGGACGATAAAACACCGTATGACGCAGCCAAGCCTGTAAAACGCTGAGGCGATTGCGCCATCCCGGAAGATAAAACCAATGAATCCCTAGCCATATTAACCAACCCGGCCAACCTTTCAGAGTTAGGTTAGGGGCTTGGACGAGGCCGATTTTGCGGCTAATAATGGCGGCCCGGCCTTTGTCTTCGTAATGAAAGGGTTGCGGGGCTTGGCCTTGGAGATGACGCTGGATGTTTTCGGCGGCGGTTTGACCTTGTTGTAGGGCGACGGGGGCGACCCCCGGAAGCGGTCGATTGCCTTGTTCAAAATATGCTATATCCCCGACTGCGTAAGCGTGGGGATAGTCGGGGATTTGTAGGGTAGATTCGACTTGTATTTTGCCTTTGAGGGAGGTGGCGAAGTCGTGGTTGAGGTCGGGTCGGTTGGCTTCGACTCCTGCTGTCCAGATGATGGTGGCCCCTTCGAGGATTGTGCCGTCGCCGAGGTAAACTTGTTGGTCTTCGACGCGCCCGACTTTGGTTTCGAGGTGAACTTTGATGCCCAGTTGCCGCAGTTTTTTACAAGTATATTCCCCTAATTCTGAGGAAAATTCCCCGAGTAGTTGGCCTTGGGAGTGAATGAGGAAAATGCGGGGAACTAAACGGGAATTGGATTTTTTGTTAATATTTTCAGTGAAATCGGCGATCGCGCCTGCCATTTCCACTCCCGTTGTACCGCCCCCGACAATAATAAAGGTGAGTTGGTGTTGGCGGCGCTGGGCATCGCTTTCGAGGGCGGCTTCTGTGAAACAGCCGAGGATGTGCTGTTGCAGCGCGATCGCGTCTTCGAGGCTTTTTAAGGGGAAACTGTGGTTTTCTGCCCCAGGAATGCCTAAAAACTGCGCTTTAGCACCGGTTGCGAGGATAAGGTAATCGTAGGCGATCGCGTCGTTTTTGAGTTCGACGATTTTCCGGTCTAAATCAATACGCTGCACTATCCCGCGACGATACTCTAAATTATCGTATTGCCGCGCTAACCGTTGCAAGGGATAACCGATTTGTTCGGGATGCAATTGTGCTGTTGCCACTTGATACAGCAACGGAATAAAGCTGTGATACGGATTGCCGTCGATTAAACAAACTTGAGCTTGGCAACGAGCCAGGGTTTTGACAGCATTCATGCCAGCAAAGCCAGCGCCAACGATGACAATGTGAGGAAGTTGAGTCACGGCAATTTTAAATTTTTATTTAAGCGCGGGGCATTATAAACACATTATGCCTGATTTTTAAGTTTTGTTACATCTGTCTTGGGATTCACTGAGTTTTGCCAGGGAGGGTTAGGGATTGGTGGGACTAGCAGGGGGGACAAAGACGGTTAAACCGTTGGGAAGACATTTCACTTCAATCGGAGTGGTGCCAATCACTTCCCCATCGAGAACCACTTTTTGAGGGGGGTGGGTGGTCACTTTGATTTCTTTTGCGCCGAAATGAGCCGTATTTTCTTGATTTGCGTCCATTTTGACCAATGCTGCCCCAAACATCTTGGCCATACCAGTAACGGCTTGCATCCGGCTTTCGGCGGTGGTGATGGTGACATCAAGTAAGCCATCATCAAAGATCACTTGTCCCACGCCCTGAGCTAAAACAGAGGTAGGTGGGGCGGCATTGGCAATGGTAATCGCTCCCGCTTGAAAGGTTTTAACTGAGCCTTCCACTTCAATCTCCGTTTCAAATAATTCTTGCTCGCTTAACTGCTGCCAGCCGGACATAATGTAAGCGAGGGGCCCCCATTGTCGCTTGGCTTCGCGATCGGTGCGTTCGATGGTTTCGGCTTCGTAGCCAATTCCGACTAAGAGGATGAGGGGTTTATCGTTGCAAAGCCCAACATCCATAGAACGGGTATGGCCTTCGAGAATGACCTCACAGGTGTTGCGAATGGGGGTGAGGCCCAGCGGTAAGCCGATGGCGGCAGCAAAGGCGTTGGCTGTGCCTCTGGGAATGATACCGAGGGGAATATCTGTGCCGATTAATGCCCCTGCAACGGCGGATACAGTGCCGTCACCCCCGGAGGCGATAATTAAATCCGGTTGGGCTGCGATCGCGTCTCGGGCCAGTTTTTCGGCAGAAAGCTCTAGAGATGTGAGGTGAACCTGCACCTGCATTTGTTTTCCGAGCATATCCTGAATAAATTCTAATTCTTCCTCGCTGTTGCCTTGACCGGATACTGGGTTAAAAATGAGATGGGCGATTCGGCTTTGACGGAGTTGAGCCGCGATCGCTTCGGCGGTTGCTAAATTGAACGCGATCGCCACATTATGCACCGCACACATCCGTAACAACGGCGCGGGATTGGGTTCGCGGGGCTGCATCCGCAAAGGATCGATAAAAAAGAGAACGGCGGCCACTTCACCGGTTGCTACTTTGGCCGCAATTTGTAAATCGCCTCCTTGGGCCCCCGACAACAACCGTTCGATTTCTAAACCTGTTGCTTGCTGAAGGCGAATCCCCGTATTTTCCGTAGCAATTAAATGGTAGCGAGACAACAACGCCCGATGGGTTTTCGCAAAAGCCATCAACTCATCTTTTTTGCTGTCGTGGGCGATGAACGCGATCGTCGCGGCCATAATTAACTCACCATACCCGATAAATATTTACCCCATTTTGCCGCCAAAGTCGGATCGGTAAACGGAATGCGAACCGAGGCGCGATCGCCTTTAAACTCAAACTCTAACATAGCCGAACCCTTAGAAGGTGGGTCTTCCCAATCCGCCAGACTTTCATTCACCCACAACTGAATCCCCGTCACATCCTGCAACGAAAACTGCTGTATCTCTACGGGTTCCTTGCGAGTCGGCTTCCCCCAAGTAATCTCCTTCCCCTTCTGTCCCAACACCGCATAAATATCGTACTTCGCCTTATCAAAATTGTCCGCCCAACGATTATACGCCTCCAACTTCTGATACTCATTCCACCCCGCCCAAGCCAAACCAATAAACAACGCCAACAAAGGCAACCACAGCAAACCGCGTTCCATAGCGATAAATTTAGAGAGTGCTATCCTTAAAGTTATAGCGCTACGCTAAAACTTTGAGACATCCTAGCACTTAAAATAAGACCCTCATCCGGAAGAGAGGAATTTAGAGAAGAATTTGGGGTGAGGGCAACCACGAACAAGATAACTGTACAGAAATTAATCGAAATCACAATAGATCGCAATAGTTAGTCGGGTGGGCATCGTCCCACCCATCTCAACTTTGATAAAGCCTTGATGAAGTCATCGACACCCTGCGTGGCATCTGGATTCAATCCATTCTCACTCCGGGCAAGTAAGTCAAGGCTAAAATCATCATAAGCATCGATAATCCGTCGTAAACCTACAATTTTCTATTTTCAAAATGAAATATTTGGCTACTTGCCTTGGTTTTCTAGGTTTAACGACCCTTTTCTCCCCCGTACTTGCCCAATCCATCACCACCACCCCTGATGGTACGGGTACGATAATTCAACACAACGGCAACACCTACACCATCACCGGAGGAACCCAAGCCGGAGCCAATTTATTCCACACCTTTACCGAATTAGGCTTATCTCCGGCTGAAATCGCCAACTTCCTCTCCAACCCTCAAACCCAAAACATCCTCGGACGAGTCACCGGCGGCAATCCTTCCATTATCCAGGGCTTAATTCAAGTCACAGGAGGTAACAGTAACCTACTGCTGATGAACCCCGCCGGGATGGTTTTTACCCAGGGTGCAAGTCTCAATGTTCCCGGTAGTTTTACCGCCACCACTGCCGATGCCATTGGCTTCGATAATGGCTTTTTCACCGCGACAGGGGCAGTAGATTACGCCAACCTGACCTCATCTCCCAATTCCTTCGTGTTTTCCGGGCAGAATGGGAGCTTATTGACGCTCCTCCGCCTAAAGGCAGGAGGATTCTTCGTTCATCGAGGCTTCATTA
>JBKHDX010000092.1:0-17059 GCA_046541115.1 Spirulinaceae cyanobacterium
ATTCGCGTAAGTCGAGAAAGCTGTAGTTTGTGGTACACATCGCAGGATTTGAACCTGCAACCTTTTGATGCTAAATCAAACGAGCTACCTAGTTGCTCTAAATGCGTGTAAGCTTTGTCAGTTGGGACGCGAATTGTAGCTTTGTAGGAGGAAGATAAGGTTTGCTTTTTGGGAATTGTAATGAAGGTAGAGCCTTATTTTTTGTAACGTGGCTAGAGGCACATTACGGGGTTAAGCGTGAGTATTCAGAACCCCGGTTTCTGGGGAAAAACCACAACTTAAATAGGTAGACAAACAAGAAACCGGGGTTCTAGCCTAAATAGAAAAAATAAGAGCCGCACAAGTTGAAAAAGCCATTTCATAAAATGCTCTATCCGTTTGAGCTACATCGCCTTAAAAAAGTGGCGATGGTAGGACTCGAACCTACAACCTTCCGTTAATCAGACGGTAGTATGTAAGCTTCTAAAGTCGGGGTGCGGCAAAGTTTTTCTTAGCCATAAACGGCTTCGGGACGAATAATTAGATCGCCACTCGGTCGCCGATCGATGACATAATCTTGGAGGCGATTTGTGGAAATATCTAAATAATGAGAGAGTTGTTCTTTGATTTGGCGATCGCTCATATTAGTTGTAACATCAACTTGCTGTTCTGTTACGTCATAAGAACGACCTTCAAAGCGAATATGAACCATATTTCACCTCTGTTTTTGAGTGAGGTTTGAGCCAAAGTTGGCTTTTTATTAAACTGATTTGATTTTTGTTTCTGTAACCATGCTACAAGTATATTACACAGGTGTCAAGAGGGTTGGCAAAATTTTTTGAAATTAGTTTGACAAGCCCTGAAAGGCTGACTATGAGGGATGTAGTATGCTAAAGAAACTCAGGCGATCGCGTACAATGTCGAGAATACAGTTGTCTTCTGCCGAAAACCCGGACGCAAAGAGCGCATTTTATGACTTCTTCTTTTGACAGACCGATTGCGATTGACTTATTTGCGGGTGCGGGTGGATTCTCCCTCGGAATTGAACAAGCGGGGTTTGATGTGGTGTTAGCAGTGGAAAGCGACCCAGTACACGCGGCAGTACACCGTTATAATTTCCCCAAAACTCCCGTAATTTGTGCAGATATAGCTCAATTGTCCGGGGAGGAGATTCAACATTTTTTACCGTCTTCTCTGGATTTGATTATTGGGGGGCCTCCTTGTCAGGGTTTTTCGGTGATGGGGAAACACAACCTCAAGGACAATCGCAATGAGTTGATTTTTGCGTTTTGTCGCTGGGTACGCGAGTTACAACCCCGTTACTTTCTCATGGAAAATGTACCGGGACTCAAGCAAGGACAGAATAAAACCCTGTTGCGACGGTTGAAGCGAGAATTTAAAGCCGCAGGTTATCGTATTACAGAACCCGTACAAGTGTTAAATGCTGCCGATTTTGGCGTACCGCAGAATCGCAAACGGTTGTTTATTCTCGGAAGTCGTAACGGGGAAAAACTCGCGATGTATCCGCAACCTAATTCTAATCGGATTACGGTACGAGACGCGATCGCAGACTTGCCCAATATTGACGATTTCCCAGACTTAGCGACCGGAGACGAAGTATACCTCAAACCCGACAAAATCGAGCGTTTAGAAGCCCGTGCAAGTGCTTATGTGCGACAATTGCGGGGCTTGGTCGGGGCAGATTTAGCTTATCGGCGAGTTTGGAATCCTCATTTACTCACCAACTCTTGGCAAACCCAACACACCGAGGCGATTATCGAGCGTTTCGGTAAGCTTAAAGCTAATCAACTCGACCAAATCAGTCGTTTGCGGCGTTTGAATTGGGACGGACAATGCCACACTTTACGAGCAGGGACGAATCGCGATCGCGGCAGTCATACTTCCCCGCGTCCCATCCACCCTTTCTATCCTCGCACAATTTCGGTCAGAGAAGCGGCGCGGTTGCATTCTTTTCCCGATTGGTTTCGCTGTCACGCAACGAAATGGCACGGTTTCCGACAGGTGGGAAATGCAGTTCCCCCGCGTTTAGCCCAAGCTTTGGGTCAACAAATTATTGCCGCGATGGGTGCAAACCCGACTAAACCCGATCTCACTTTAACATTGGGCGATCGCGCTTGGTTGAATTTAACACATCAACGGGCGTTGAAACTGACGAAAAACTGGCATGGATAAACTTTATTTCTGTAGTCTTGTAGGTTGGGTTTCGTGACCTCAGCCTAATAATGAATGAGGTTTTGTTGGGTTTCACTTCGTTCTACCCAACCTACGATAAGATCGTGTTATTGAGAATATATTGGGATATTCGCGATCGCACGCAAATGACCTGGAAAGATTGGCAATGGGTTAAGTTTGGGGAACGACAAAAGTTACCTCATCACTCTGGTATTTATATCGTCGCAGATCGAGAGGATTTTATCTGGTATGTCGGTCAAGCAACGGATTTGCAGCAAAGATGGATTGGCAAAAATCATCACCGCTATCGGCAGTTAATTCGCTCTAATCGTAAACGAGATTATAAAATATACTGGCAACCTGTCCCAACATCAAAATTAGATGCACAAGAGAAGTATTATATAAATTTATTCAAGCCAGAATTGAATGGGAATAAGGTTAAAACCTATTTACCTAAAACGCCTCAAGTTGAACGAGAAATTAAACGTTTACTAAAAGCTTTAAATCGACAAACGCTGATTTGGCCAAAAATTCGCTTTATTCTAGCTGGAGAGTATCAAGAGAGTAACGCCAAGCTTTGTTTTGTGTTTATTATCAATCTAAACGATCGCGTCGGGGTTTTAGCTAATTCGAGACGCAAGCGCTATTCATCTCAAATCAGACAAGCTTGGGGGGCAATTTATTCGTTGTGCGATCGCGACAAAGAACAATATAATGCTTGTGAAGTCATTGTTTATACTTGGGAAAATTATCAATTTGAATTCGTTGAATTTTCCGATCTGATTCGCTATCTTGATGAACATCCCGATGCTTGCGATCGCCATCTGGGTTTATGCGAAATCCTAGGAGTAACAGTAAAAGCTCTAAAAACCACAGAAATTTTAGATACTATTTTACCGGAAGAAGAATATAAATATATTCGCAGCGATAATAAAATTACGTTGAAAAATGGTGCTTATCTCAAGTCTCGTCAGCCGATTTTAAAAACTTCAGTCAATCGAGTTTACGAATAGTTAGAGGCATAAAAATACGATACCTAATCCGCAAAAGCGGTCAAATCTTCATGGGTAATTTTATTTTGTAACTTTAAGTTCGTAATTTGGTCTTCAAGTTGTTGAATTTCTTGGTAATATGTTTGCATCAGTTGAGCTTCAGTTTGCGGATTTAAACTGCGCCATTTTTGAACATAACTGCGTTTTAACTGTTCGCAATTGACTTGTTCTAAACGGGCGATCGCGCAGTGAATAACCAGTAACGGACGGTTAATATCTTCACTACTTTTTTCATCGAGAAAAAGTAGTGAATAAACGGGATTAACTTGTTCGGGATATTGAATATTAAGATTTTGTAGGGTTAAAATCAAATCTTGTTGTCCGGCGGTTTGGGCTTCAATAATTTTTTGCCAAACAAAGCGATAATTAGAATTACTGAAAAATAGGTCTTTTTCATCGAGGAGTTCAAAAATAGTCTCCCGGTATTGAGGATAATGTAAATAAATTGAAAGTAGAGTTTGTTCGGCACTTTCTACAGTATAGTTGTCTGGACTAACTGGAGCAATAAGTTCAGTTTTCTTTTGCTTCTTTGTCGATTTACTTTGCGGTTTTTTGAGTTCCCGTTGCAGGGTTTCTAGATACATGGGTATAAGTCTAGATTCGCCCTGACTCAAAACTTCGGCGCAATGACTGATATAATGCGATCGCTTATTCCCATCTTCAATTTTATTCAGCAAGCTCACTACTTTTTGAGCCACTTCTTCAAATTCATCGGCTTGTTTGAGGTCTTTATTTTTGATGAATTGCTCAATTTGCCAATCGATCCAAAGGGGAGCATTTACGATTTCTTGCTGATAAATACTAACAGCTTCGGGACTCGATTTTAGGAACTCATCCGCATCTTTTCCTCCCGGAAGATTGAGAACTCGCAACTGTACATAACCGGAATAAATCAGGGTTTCAATTTCGTTGATGGTGCGTTGGGTGGCTTGCGTTCCGGCGTTGTCTGCGTCAAAATTAAAGATGACTTGTTTTGAGGGGGTGTAGCGCAGTAAAGCCTTGAGATGATCGGGGGTGAAAGCGGTTCCTAAAGAGGCTACAGCGTTCGTTATCCCGCGACTGTGAAGGGCGATCGCGTCGAAGTATCCTTCTACCACTAAAGCACAGTCTTCTTGTGCAATTGAGGATTTAGCGCGATCGAGAGCAAAAAGAGTTTTACCCTTATCAAATAAAGGGGTTTCAGGAGAGTTTAAATATTTCGGTTCGCTACCATTTAAAGAACGAGTCCCAAAGCCGATTACTTTCCCTTGATTATCGCAAATTGGAATGGTGACGCGATCGCGAAAATAATCATAATAACCATCCCCAGTTTTGCGTTTACGAATCAACCCCGCTTGTTCGACTAAACTAGCAGCATAACGCTTGGTTTCGATGAGATAACGATATAATGTATCCCAGCCCGCAGGGGCATATCCTAAGCCGAATTGCTGGATAGTTTCTAGGGTTAATTCTCGTTCGGTGGTGAGATAATTTAACGCAAGTTCTCCTTGGGGTTGACGTAAAGCGTGTTGATAAAAACTGGCCGCGATCGCGAGAATTTCGTATAATTGTTCCCGTAAAGAAAGCTGTCGCTGTAACTCTTGATGTTGTGCGGGTTCGAGGGTACGCACCGGGATTTGATAGCGATGGGCTAAATTTAACACCACATCGCTAAAATTAGTTTTATTCATCTCCATTAAAAAGGAGATAGCATTTCCCCCCGCATTACAGCCAAAGCAATAATACAGTTGTTTACTCGGACTTACGCTGAAACTGGGGGTTTTTTCGTCGTGAAAGGGACACAAACCTAATAAATCTTTACCTCGCTTGCGTAGAACGACATAATCAGAGATTACGTCTACAATATCGACACGCTGTTTAACGTCTTCAAGGGTGTCGGGATGTAAGCGAGGAACGTCCATCAGGGCAATAACTTCGGGAAATATCTTGATAATTCTACAACAATTCTAACCCCGATGCCGTGAGAATTTGCGCGACGGTTAGCTTTAATTCAGGAAAAGTAAGGGAAGAAATCACTTCATTTCCTCGATAGCTTTTGACTTGATATTGGTTGTCAATGAGGTGATAGACAAATACAGTCGGTTGTTTGGGATTACCGAGATAATGACGACTCGCGATCGCAAGATAATCGACAATCCAATATTCAAAAATGCCTAATCTTTCGTACTCGTCAAGTTTATCAATATAATCATCATCCCAATTTGTCGAAGTAATTTCTACGGCTAACTGGATGGGTTCGGTTAAAGCCCCATAAGCCCGAACATTCGCATTCCAAACTGATGCTTGAACGACTGCAACATCTGGGTTTCTTCCTTGTTCTCGATCGTCGGGAGTCGTAGTCCGAATAACAATGTCTTTATCGACAATATAGTTTAAATTTAACCGTTCGTTTTCTCGATCGAATACTTTGACTAAAAAACGAGCAACATTTTTATGCGCCCTGGTTGCTTCCAATTGTATAATTTTCCCATTAATCAGTTCAAAACGTCCTTGTCCTTCAGGAACTTGATGCAGAAATTCTGAGAAAGATAAATTCGTCGAAGTTGTAGCCATTACACCCAATCTTCAATCCTAAATTCAGTTATCAAAACCTACTGATTTCTCTAATCCGCGCAAGTGGAATTTGTAGAATTAGTTTCCCAAATTTTAATCTCTGGGCGGGTTAGGGAAATCAATGATAGATTAAAATTAGTTCTAGTTTAGCAAATGGCAAACCTCAAGACTGAATCGCAACGGTTTTGGGTTGAATATTTTGCGTTACTTTATAGGCTGTAGCCCGAATCGGAATCTCGATGCGGAAGATTGTACCTTGACCGATTTGAGAAAGGCAAGTCAGCTTTCCTTGGTGCTTTTCAGTAATAATTTGATAGCAAATAGATAAGCCTAATCCCGTTCCCTTACCGACGTTTTTTGTGGTGAAAAAGGCATCGAAAATTTTGGCTTGAGTTTGTTCGGGAATACCCGGCCCATTGTCGGTAATTTCAATACTAATCCAATCAGGATTAATAAGATTTGTGGTAATGGTAATGATATTAGGATTAGCTTGAATCTCGGTGTAACTGCGATCGCGATTATGGTCTTCAAAAGCATCAATGGCGTTTGCTAACAAGTTCATAAAAACTTGGTTGAGTTGGCCTGCATAACACTCCACTAAAGGCAACTCACTATAGTTGCGAATGACCGAAATGGTGGGATGTTCGGCGTTGGCTTTGAGACGATTGCCTAAAATCATTAAGGTACTTTCAATACCATCGTGAATATTAATCGGCTTGACCTCTGATTCATCCACTCTCGAAAAGACTCGTAGAGACAGAACAATTTGACGGATGCGTTCGGTTCCTAAGTTCATAGAAGCCAAAAGTTTCGGTAAATCTTCTTCGATAAAATCGAGTTCGATGTCTTCGATGAAATCGCTAAGTTCAGTAGAGGGATAGGGAAATTCTTGGCGATATCTTGCGATCGCAATCAGCAATTCTTTAACGTAGTTGGTAGCGTGTTCGAGATTACCGTGAATAAAGTTAACCGGGTTGTTGATTTCATGGGCAACTCCCGCGACTAATTGACCCAAACTAGAGAGTTTTTCGTTTTGAATAAGTTGCATTTGGGCTTTTTTCAGGGTCGCGACAGTGTCTTGTAGTTCCGCAGTTCGCTGTTCGACGCGGTTTTCCAGTTCGTGGGTGAGGGCTTGCAATGCAGTTTCAGCCCGTTGACGTTCGTGAATTTCGGCTTGCAGTTGTTGGTTTTGCTTGTCGAGTTCGTCTTCGGCAAGTTCGCGGCTTTCTTCGCTGAGAACCAACCACCAAGCCCCCAAACCACACAGTAGAAAGAGAGGGGTATAAAGTTGCCAAAACAAGGTTAACAGGGCTTCCTGGGGAAGGGCCGCGAGTTGGGGCGATCGCGGGATGCCTTGATGATACACAATGGCAAAAATAACGCCAATACTCCCCGCGAGTAAGACAAAAATCCCAGTAAAGCGCAGAATGCGGATGCCGAGTTGCGGGGAAAGTTTATCTCGAAAGATTTTGGCGGATAACCGGGCTAAAAGCGGTTTTTGTTCGATTTGGGTTTCGGTTTTACAACGGTCGTGACAATGGGCATCTAAGGTACAACACAGGGAACAAATCGGCCCGTCATACACCGGACAAAAAGCGGTGTCGGCGGGTTCGTAGTCTTGTTCGCAGATACAGCAAGTCAGGAGATTTTGCGAGGTGTGACGCAGGGTATTTTCACGGGCAATATAGTATTTGCCCCCCGTGATAAAGGCGATCGCGGGGGATAAAATTAAAGCAATGCCTAAAGCTAGAAAAGCAGAATAAGCTTGGGCATATTCGCCAAAAATTCCTAGAAATGCCAAAATCGAAATTGCCGACGCGATCGCCATCGAACCAAAACCAACGGGGTTAATATTGTAGAGATAAGCCCGTTTAAATTCGATGTAAGATGGACTCATACCCAGGGGTTTATTAATGACTAAATCCGCGACTAATGCCCCCACCCAAGCGATCGCAACGTTGGAATATAAACCTAAAACCGCTTCTAAGGTTTCAAATACCCCCAACTCCATTAACAATAGCGCGATCGCCACATTAAATACCAGCCAAACCACTCGTCCCGGATGGCTGTGGGTCAAACGCGAAAAGAAATTCGACCAAGCCAAAGACCCCGCATAAGCGTTGGTAACATTAATTTTAATTTGAGAAACAATTACAAAAATCGTGCCGACTAATAACACAACTTTGGGGTCGTCAAACATATCCCCAAAGCCTGCTAAGTACATCTGGATCGGTTCTTTAGCTTTGCTAATAGTTGCCCCGTGTTGAATAGCTAAAGAGGCTAAAAATGCCCCTCCCAATTGTTTCGCACAACCTAAAATAATCCAACCGGGACCCGCTAAAATCACCGCTAACCACCACCGTTTACGATTAGCTTTTTCCGGGTTAGGTAAAAAGCGTAAATAATCCACCTGTTCCCCCAACTGAGCAATCAGGGAAAAAGACACCGTAGCCGCCATTCCAAACAGCAACGGATCGAACGCAGCCCCACTCGCAGAATGACCGCCAAAATGCGTCCAGTGACTCAAGGCATCCGGTTCTTTATACAAAACAAAAACATAAGGAGAAATCATCAAAAACAACCAAATTGGCTGCGTCCAAAGTTGTAATTGATTAATTAAAGTTACGCCATAAAAAACCAGGGGGATAATAATAATTGAGCAAAACAAGTAACCCCAAGCAAGGGGTAAATGAAAATATAAATTCAATGCCTGGGCCATGATTGCGGCTTCTAAAGCAAAGAAAATGAAGGTAAACGAAGCGTAAACGAGGGAAGTAACGGTTGAGCCAATATAACCAAATCCGGCTCCCCGCGTTAGTAAATCCATATCAATGTTATACTTCGCGGCGTAATAAGTAATGGGAATACCGAGGAGAAAAATAATCGCACTAACAGTAATAATTGCCCAAAAGGAATTGGCAAAACCATAGCTAATAAGAAGCGAACCGCCAATAGCTTCTAAAGCCAAAAAAGAAATCCCTCCCAAGGCGGTATTTGCAACTAGAAATTCTGACCATTTCCGAAAGGATTGGGGAGCATAACGCAGGGAATAATCTTCGAGGGTTTCTGTTGCTACCCAGGTGTTATAATCCCGGCGTTCTTTGACAATTTTGCGAGTTCCCGTCATGATTTTAGAGACTGAGTGCTTCTTTCTGGTATAACAAGTTTGAAGATAATTGTGGCTCCGTAAATTTACCGAAGCTAATACGATCGCACAGTAAATCAAGTAAAATTACAGTTTCGATCGTGAAACTAATCGGTATTACACCCAAAGTACTTAGGAATATTTTAGAGATTTTTGAGAGAACTTGCCGTTAGCTAAGATACCGATTCTCGCCGTTTTCTGCGCCAATCGCCCCGGACTAATTGAATTTCGCCGTAGCTATATTTATGCTCCAAATGTTCTTTTAAATTCGTCAAAGAGCGATCGCCAATTTTCTCTAATGCCTGAATAATCGGTTGTTGATGTTCTGGTGCAACCAAGCCGTCGAGATCGATAGGTTGATTCATTTCTAACAATTCGCTTATATGGTTAATAATCGTGCGCGGTTTTAGTCCTCGTTCTGTGGCGATCGCGTCCACATCCAAACCCTGCTGATACAATTGTAAAGTGATGAGTTGTGTCGAACTCGGAGTCATTACTGGCGTGGTTTGTTCCCAACAAAATGCCCGAATTTCTGACACAAAACGCTCGCCATATTGCTGTAATTTATATTCTGTCACCCCGGAAATTTGCTGGAACTCTTCTAAACTTTGGGGCTTATTGTGCGCCATTACTTTTAATGTCGAATCGGCAAAAATGACATAAGGTGCAACGGATTGAACATCAGCAATTTGTTTGCGTAAACGGCGTAAACGTTCCGTTAACAATTCTACTTCTAAACTGCGAGAACTTAGGGCTAAATCGGCAGCTTTATCTTTCTGGGGGACAGCGATTTGTACCGAACGTTGCGATCGCAAAATTTCCCAACTTCTTTTATTCAGTTTTAACACGCGATAGCCATCATTGGTTTCTGCCATTAACCCTTGATGTAAGAGCGATCGCGCCAACAATTTCCACTCATCAACACTGCGGTCTTTGCCAATATTATAAGTAGACAACAAATGATGGCCATTTTGAGCAATTTTCTTATTATTTGCCCCCCGCAAAACATTAATAATATGGGTCATCCCAAACCGTTCGCGACACCGGGCTACACAGGATAAAAACTTCTGGGCTTCTATCGTCCAATCTTCAATCGGTCTGGGATTGCGACAGTTATCACATTGATCGCAATTTCCCGGAAACTTTTCCCCAAAATAACTCAGTTGAATCGTGCGCCGACATTCTGTTCCCTCCACATAATCCAGCATTTGCCTTAACTGTTGATGGGCAATTCTTTGTTCATTTTCGTCTTGTTTCTTATCAATCAAGTAACGAATCGTACTAATATCTTTTCCGCCATAAAATAGCGTGCAATAAGCCGATTCTCCATCTCGACCAGCCCGGCCTGATTCTTGATAATACCGTTCTAAATTTTGGGGTAAATCGTAATGAATGACAAAGCGCACATCGGGCTTATTAATCCCCATACCAAACGCCACCGTTGCCACAATAATCTGCACATCATCGCGAATAAAGCGGGTTTGATTTTGCGATCGCGTCCCATCTTCCATACCAGCGTGATAAGGTAACGCCGAAATCCCATCTGTTGAAAGTCTATAGGCAATATCATCAACCTGACGACGACTGAGGCAATAAATAATCCCAGAACCGGAAAAAGACCGCACTTTTTTTAACAATTGGTCGTAACTGCGGCGTTCTTTCGGAATTACTTCATAATACAAATTAGGACGATTAAAACTGGCAACATGAACGGTGGGTTCTCGCAGTCGTAATTGTTGGATAATATCTTTTTGGACGCGATTCGTTGCTGTCGCTGTCAGTGCCATAAAAGAAACACTAGGATAGCGATAGCGTAGCAATTGTAATTTACGATATTCGGGACGAAAATCGTGTCCCCATTCCGAGACGCAGTGGGCTTCATCAATGGCAAAACTATTAATCCCAATGGAGTTGGCTAACTCATCCAGAAAATCCAAAAAACGCTCTGATAATAAACGCTCAGGTGCCACATAAAGTAACTTAATTTTCCCCTTAAAAATCGCCTGAGTGCGCGATCGCACCTCATCCCAATCCAAGCTACTATTGAGGAAAGTTGCCCCAATGCCATTGTCTACCAACGCATCTACCTGATCCTGCATTAAAGCAATCAACGGGGAAACCACCACCGTAATTCCCGGTTTCAGTAAAGCAGGTAATTGAAAACATAGGGATTTTCCGCCCCCTGTGGGCATAATGACCAAAAGATCGCGATTTTCTAACGCTGCTTCAATAATTTGGCGCTGTCCCGGTCGAAAGCTATCATAACCAAAGAAATACTTAAGATAATCTTCCAATGTATGAAGGGGAGTCGGGGATTGGTACATAAATCCTAGCTCAAACAGCGCACAACGGAACTATTGTACCAGTGGTTTTTGTTTCTATCATTCTCTGGCGATCCATTTTCGGAAAATTCCTTCATAATGAATAAATAAAATCGAGGTTAAAAGATTTATGCCGAAAGCAGTTTGGAATAATACGGTTATTGCTGAAAGTGATAATTGCGAGCGAGTTGAAGGAAATTATTATTTCCCTCCCGATGCCGTCAAATCTGAATATTTACAAGACAGCAACAAGAAAACAACTTGTCCTTGGAAAGGGGTTGCGAGTTATTATGATGTTGTAGTTGATGGTCAAGAAAATAAAGATGCCGCTTGGTATTATCCCGAAGCCAAAGACAAAGCCAAAAATATTGAAGGCTATATCGCATTTTGGCGTGGAGTCAAAGTCGAAGATAGTTAGTTTTTAACATCACAAAATTAACCCAAAAGCCTCGGTTTTTCTAAAAAATCGGGGCTTTTGATTCTATTTTACAATTTTCATTACAAAGTTCGTTATCGATTTCTATATTCCCCGATTTTCTCAATAAATTAATTAAAAACTGTACATTATACATTGTAAATTATTCATTATCCCCCACACACCAAGCCACAAATAAACCGAAAAGAGTCAAAAAAAGCCACGGACTATATAGACTCAAAGCATGAATAATTTGCAATGGGTAAATAATCAGAATTTCTGAAAAAAACCAATTGGCAACCATCAATAATATTAATAAAGTAACCAATAACATAATCAAATTTTAATACTAAATCTTGAGTATAGATTTTTCAACAAAATCTTGAAAACCAGTCTCGATCGTCATTGCAGGACAACCAACAATTTACAACAAATGTTACTCTATTCGAGCGTAATCCTGGGCGACCCTACTGAAGTTAAACAGGATTTGAGTAATTGGAGAAAAAGATTGTGAAACAATACCGTTATATTCTAGGCATCGCGATCGCGCTGATCGCCGCCCTTCCTGCGGTAGCTGATGATTCCCTGTTTGGTGAAATCAAGCTGAGTCCCGGCTTTACCCGCACCGCCCAAAATGGCTTTACTGGCGGGACGCTTTCGTTTACCGAAAAATTCAATCGCGATCGCGAAGGCAATCTTTGTGTCGGTTACGGTGATATTACCCCCGACTATATTCTGGTGGTGAATGAAGACTTACCCCAGTTGACCCTAGAAGTCGATAGCGGCGGCAATGATACCACCCTAGTCATCCAAGACCGCGATCGCAACATCCTCTACTGTGGCGACGACTTCAACAACAATCCCGACGCTCGCCTGAGTTATGATAACTTTCAGTCCGGAACTTATCGAGTTTGGGTAGGTTCCTTTGACCCCAATCAACGCTGGAACTACAATTTCATCGTTCGCGAAGACTAAAACTACAGAACGAGGCATCAATGGCCCGATGAACGATAAAATAACCAGTGGACTGTACAACGCAAGAATAAAATCGCTCGTGTTATCTACGATCGCCGCCGACTTTCGCATTATCTTTGACCGCGACCCCGCCGCCCGCAACTGGCTCGAGGTCATCTTTTGCTATCCCGGATTACAAGCCCTACTGTTTCACCGCTTCGCGCACTGGCTGTATAATATCGGGATTCCCTTACTCCCCCGCCTCATTTCCCATTTTGCCCGTTTCTTCACAGGCATCGAAATTCACCCAGGCGCACAAATTGGTCGGGGCGTATTTATCGATCATGGCATGGGGGTTGTGATTGGTGAAACCGCTATTGTGGGCGACTCCTGCCTCATTTACCAAGGCGTAACCCTGGGGGGAACCGGAAAAGAAAGCGGCAAACGTCACCCCACCCTCGGTGAAAACGTCGTTGTCGGGGCAGGGGCCAAGGTTTTAGGCAATCTGCAAATCGGGAACGAAGTCCGCATCGGAGCCGGGTCGGTGGTGTTACGGGATGTGCCGTCAGATTGTACTGTAGTGGGCATTCCAGGACGCATTGTCTATCGCTCTGGGGTGCGCGTCGATCCCCTCGCTCACGGCAAACTGCCCGATTCTGAAGCGGCAGTGATTCGCACCCTAGTAGACCGCATCGAAAGCTTAGAGCAGCAACTCCAAACCCTCCAACAACGACAAACCGAAACCTATTCTCTGGCTAAATCGGCTTTGCCTCTCGTCGCTCATGGCAATAACGATGATGATGGAGATTGCTGTCAACTTGAAGATAAAGCGATTCAAGAGTTTTTCAACGGGGCAGGGATTTAGTTGTTGGTTGTTAGTGATTGGTTATTGGTAACTGGTAACTCTCCAGAAACTAAAATCCGCTTTTCGATGTTGTAGTGCTGATCTAGTATGGCTTTGAGCCTTCTTTTGAGTCTACCCTGTAGCAAGCAGTTTCGGACCCCCTTTCTGGGGCAAAATTCCACCTCCCCCCCCGATTGCCGATTGCCCCTTAGATGCTGGTCGCTGGTCACTGAAACCCCCCACAGCACGCGCTGCCCCTTAGCTGCTGATAACTTTTTCTTGAGGGGTAACAGCAGACAAGAAACCCTCTGAATCTGAAGTAGAGGAAGCAGGACAGCGTTTAAAAATAACGAGGGTAATGTCATCAAAAATTTCTTGTTGGCCGATAAAGTAAAACAAATCATCAATAACTTCTTGTTTAATTCCTTCGACGGGTTTGTGCCAATTTTGACTGATGATGTGACAAAGGTTATCAAGGCCGTATTGTTCGCGATCGCGATTTTCCGCTTCTGTAATCCCATCGGTGTACAACACCACCCCATCCCCAGGCTGTAACTCCACCGTGGCACAATTGATAAAATCGGCAATTTCGCCGTCGAGAGCAATGGGAAACCCTAAATCCATCGTATCCACTCGCTCAATGCTGCGATCGCTTCGTACAATCAAAACTTCTTCGTGTTGGCCGCTAATGCTCAAACAACCATCAACATAATTGAGGAGCGATAAAGTCAAATTTTTGTCCGTGTTCATGCGTTGGACATTTTTGAATAAAGTGCGATTGAGAATATCGAGAAACTTCACCGCATCTCGTTCGCGCATTTCCTCTAAAGTTCGCACCGCCGTTTGGGCCATTACCATTAAAATGCCACTTTCCAAGCCGTGACCCGTCACATCCCCAATACCTACCGTCACCACGCCATCGGTATATAGCACATCGTAATAATCGCCCCCTACATCTTCAGCCGGTTGCATAAAGCCAGCAATTTCTAACCCCGCGATCGCTTGCAATTCTTCGGGTCGGGGTAAGATCATCCGCTGCATTTCCTTCAAAACCAGCAATTTCGAGTGCATGTGCAGATTTTCTTCTTTAAGTTTGTCATTAAGTAAAGAAATTTCTTCATTCGCACTGGCGAGTTGAGCCGTTCGTCGCTTGACTTTATCTTCCAGGGTCGTATTCGCCTCAGCTAGAGCGGTTTTGGCTTGTTGTAAATCGCGGGTCGCTTTATCCACGGCCACTTGTAACCGAGAAGGCGCACTCACCAAAACAAACACCAAACTTCCCCCGAAAAGGGCGGTTAGCGCTCCTCCTAACCACAGCCATTGAGACAAGGGCGATCGCGTTGCCCATCCCCTTGTCGGCACTGCTGCCAGTTGCCAAGACCCATTCGGTAATGTAATCGAAGATAAAACTGGATTGCCCTCAAAAATCACTTCATCCCCAAAAAATACCTCCCCCTGTTCCCCCAAACCATCTTTACCCCGCAACCCATACTGAAGGGGAGCATCCTCAGCATTCACCAACCCCGCATCCTCAAACAAGGCATTTTGTTCGATGACGACACTGGTTAATCCCCAATAATCCCCGCTTTCTGGGACTCCATCCGGGGGCGTTAAATAAATGGGACTGCGACCAATAAACGCTAATCCGTCCCCTTGTATTAAATCGACTGGCCCCGCGACAACGGTTTGTTTATTGTCGATCGACCGTTCGACGGCTTCCCGCTCTTCGGGAATAGACAGAGGCGTAAAACCAATACAATCTTCGTTTCCGGCTAAGGGATAAACATGACTGCAAATTGTGTCTTCGTAGAGATAAACACTGTGAATCCCTTGTTCTCCGGCTAAAACCGAAGCGGCCAACTGCTCAAACTCCCCTTGGGTAATACTTGAGTTGAGAGAGGAAACATAAGCAATGAAACCCCGCGTTAAATATAACCGACGGTTAAGGGCGGCTTCGAGATCGGCGCGAATGGTGCTGATTTGATTCACCACATTAATTCGCTCTTGTTGCTGGAAGCGACGATTTTCAGCGCGATCGACAAATGCTGTCGCACCGAGAATGGTCAAACCTGTAGCAAGAGCAGCAATAGAAGATTTTACAATGGACTTGTTCATGAAAATTGGTAAGGAAGCTGCGTCAGAGATGGTCAACACTGATGCTCAAACCCAAGTAGTCCAGAATTTTATTGAGGGAGCTTTATCGTTTAATTTTACTGTCTTTATTTGGGGCAATCGGAGAACAATGACCGGTGAAAGAACGAAGATTAAGTGCGGCCCTTGCAGGTCGTACCAACGCTCGTCAAGGGTAAAGAAGAGGGGCTGGGTCCGCCACCTGCGGGCGGACTTTATAAGCCCCGTATCGGGGTTGGGGTTTATACCCCGGCGCTTATTCTCCCTGTGACGCGAGAATCCCCGTCCCTTTTAGGGCGGGGAGTTGTCAAGGGTTCACTTCGCGATCGCGCCAGGTTTGAGAATCTTCTCGCCAATACAAATGACGATTTTGCGGATCGCCCCGTAAAGTTAAATAATCCACTTGATGGGGGTCGAGTAAAAGTAAGCAAAAATTCTCGACTGGGGTGTCTGGGGAAGGGGGAGGCGGGTTAAAGGCAGAGGAATCGGGCGATCGCCCTTGCTTGGGATGAGGCCACACAAATTGCAAACGGGCTGAGTCTGATAGGTTTTGCCAAGTCGCATTCCGTTCGGAATAAAATTCTGAGTCGCGATCGCCGATCAAAATCAACTCCCCTGCTAAACGAAACTGCTCCCGGCTTTTGCTAAAGTACCAGCAAATTTCACCCCAAGGCTGTTGCTGAATTTGCTCGATTTTCTCGCTACGGTAATCTGTAACGATTTTGAGATGATTACTGGTTTCTAAAAAGCCCCGAAACACCACCGTCCGATTCGCGGGTTTGCCGTTGCTTTGCACCGTAGCCAGTTGAAAATAGCGCGATTGCGGTTGACTGCGGTTGCGATGTAAAGCGCGAGCGAGGAGCGATCGCCAGGGGGCTAAGTTTTGCTGAACCACCATTTAACCAGAGAAAGTACGATTACGCCAGCGATTGAGATAATTTTCCCCAATCTGCGCTGCACTTTGCAAGCCCATATTTTTTTGTCGTAGTTGAGCAATTTCGGCGTTTAGGCGATCGCGCTCTTGTTCGAGATGGTTGATTTGTTGTGCGCGATTGGTGGCTTCCCGTTGCAAATTGTCCGCGGTTTGGGCTGTAGTTTGAGTTTGACGTTTTTGCACCTCTAACTGATTGCTGATGTTTTGGAGTTGCTGCTGTTGTTGTTGAGCGAGATTATCTTTTTCGGTAATTGCTTGCTGTAAGGCTTGTTCGACGTTGTTTTTTTCCTGTAATACAGTTTTTTGCTGTTCGAGTTCCCTTTGTATGTTGTCGATTTCTTGCTGTAGCGATCGCTGTGTTTCTTGATTTTGGGCTAAGTCGCGATCGCGCTGTTGCAATTGTTGATGTAACTCCCCAACTTCGTTGTTTTTACCGTTGATAGTTTCTTGCAGGGATTGAATTTCTTGATTCTTAGCTTCTAACTGTTGATGTAACTCCCCAACTTCGTTGTTTTTACCGTTGATAGTTTCTTGCAGGG
>JBKHDX010000093.1:0-17003 GCA_046541115.1 Spirulinaceae cyanobacterium
GTAAGTACAAATGACGAATGACCAATGACAAAGGACGGGAAAGCTCTAGGATGAGCTTACCGCTTCACTCTTGCTATCTTGGGCCAAAAACTTCTCTAATTCCGTCAGTGCATCCGCATCCACCTTGGTTTGCATCGGACAGAACTTCGGCCCGCACATGGAGCAGAATTCGGCGGTTTTGTAGATATCTGCCGGGAGGGTTTCGTCGTGATACTCGCGAGCGCGATCTGGGTCGAGGGATAATTCAAACTGGCGATTCCAGTCGAAATTATACCGCGCTTCGGAGAGTTGGTCGTCGCGATCGCGTGCGCCGGGACGATGACGAGCAATATCGGCAGCGTGAGCGGCGATTTTATAAGCAATCAGCCCATTTCGCACATCTTCCGCATCCGGTAAACCTAGATGCTCTTTCGGGGTGACGTAACATAACATGGCGGTTCCATGCCAACCCGCGATCGCGGCCCCAATGGCTGAGGTAATGTGGTCGTATCCCGGTGCAATATCGGTCACCAGGGGCCCGAGAACGTAGAAAGGAGCCTCAGAACACTCCTCCATTTGTTTTTTGACGTTAAACTCAATTTGATCGATGGGAACGTGACCGGGACCTTCCACCATCACTTGGACATCGTGTTCCCAAGCGCGACGGGTGAGTTGTCCGAGGGTTTTGAGTTCGGCGAGTTGGGCTTCGTCGGACGCATCGTGGGTACAGCCCGGACGCAAAGAATCCCCTAAACTGAAGGACACATCGTATTTTTTGAAAATCTCGATAATGTCGTCAAAGTGGGTGTAGAGGGGGTTTTGCTTGTGGTGATGGAGCATCCAACGGGCAATAATACCGCCGCCGCGAGAGACAATTCCGGTAATGCGATCGCGCACTAAGGGGAGATGTTCGATTAAAATCCCCGCGTGGATCGTCATATAGTCTACCCCTTGTTGGGCGTGTTTCTCGATAATCTGCAAGAAATCATCCCCGGTCAGGTTTTCGATATTGCCGTGGACGCTTTCTAAGGCTTGGTAGATGGGGACTGTCCCAATGGGAACCGGAGATGCGTTAATAATAGCGGTGCGGATTTTGTCTAAATCTCCTCCCCCAGTGGACAAGTCCATCACGGTATCAGCACCGTATTTGACCGCGAGTTTGAGTTTATCAACTTCTTCAGCCAAATCCGAGGAATTAGGAGAAGCGCCGATATTGGCGTTGACTTTACATTTCGAGGCAATCCCGATGCACATGGGTTCGAGATTAGTATGGTTGATGTTGGCGGGGATAATCAAGCGACCGCGAGCCACTTCATCGCGAATCAACTCCACGGGTAAGTTTTCCCGCTTCGCAACGTAGTGCATTTCTTCGGTCAACAACCCTTGACGAGCATAGTGCATTTGAGACACGTTGCTCTGTCCGCGCCGTTTGGCAACCCATTCTGTACGCATATTCAATATTTCCTCAATTTAGAGCTTCCCTCCGCTGGTACTAACCAGTCTCAGGTTCTAAGGGTGTTTCTCAGCTTGGCTGTTTAGGCTCAAGCACCCCTAGCTTTAACGATGTATCGTATCATTATTAAGTCCAGAAAGCAAAGATTTTCGGCAGAAATTAAGGTTTGGGGGCAAGGGTCAAAATGATGGGACGCGATCGCGGTTTCTCGCTAAAATTGGTAAAGTGTTGAACTCTATAAAAATTTAATATTATTTATACTTTATTTGTGGTAATAAATCATGTTACTATCTCTAACTCAAATTGAAATTCCCCCCGGACAAAAAGTATTATTGCGAGACATTTCTTGGGAAAAGTTCAACGAGATTTTGACGGACTTAGGCGAACAACGGGGTACTCGCTTGGCTTACGCTCGTCAAACTTTAGAAATTATGTCACCGCTTCCCGAACACGAAGCCAATAAAGAACTTATTGGCGATTTACTGAAAGCTTTACTCGAAGAATTAGAAATTGAATTTTATCCCCTGGGTTCAACGACATTCAAAAATGAGTTAATGCAGCAAGGGCTTGAACCAGACAACTGTTTTTATATTAAAAATGAAGCCGCAGTTCGAGGAAAATCTCGTTTAGATTTAGCCATCGACCCGCCCCCCGATTTGGCTTTAGAAATTGATATTACGTCTCGCAGTCATCCCGATATTTATGCCGCTTTAGGCGTACCGGAATTATGGCAATTTGACGGGGAAAATTTAGAAATAAAAACCTTGCAATCCGGTCAATATCTCTCAGTAGAATTTAGCCCAAATTTTCCTGATTTACCCCTGAAAACGATAATTCCTGAATATCTCAATCGCGCTAAAACCCAAGGTCGCAATCGTACCATGAAAGCATTTCGGGCTTGGGTGCAAAATCAAATTTAAGACCATACAATTAAAATTAATGTAAATTTTTCTGAAAAGAAGATTATTTTTTTAACAAAATCAATCTATAGTAATCATGATATTATCCCTAACTCAAATTGAGATTCCCCCCGGACAAAAAGTATTATTGCATGATATTTCTTGGGAAAAGTTCAACGAGATTTTGACGGACTTAGGCGAACAACGGGGTACTCGCTTGGCTTACGCTCGTCAAACTTTAGAAATTATGTCACCGCTTCCCGAACACGAAGCCAATAAAGAACTTATTGGCGATTTACTGAAAGCTTTACTCGAAGAATTAGAAATTGAATTTTATCCCCTGGGTTCAACGACATTCAAAAATGAGTTAATGCAGCAAGGGCTTGAACCAGACAACTGTTTTTATATTAAAAATGAAGCCGCAGTTCGAGGAAAATCTCGTTTAGATTTAGCCATCGACCCGCCCCCCGATTTGGCTTTAGAAATTGATATTACGTCTCGCAGTCATCCCGATATTTATGCCGCTTTAGGCGTACCGGAATTATGGCAATTTGACGGGGAAAATTTAGAAATAAAAACCTTGCAATCCGGTCAATATCTCTCAGTAGAATTTAGCCCAAATTTTCCTGATTTACCCCTGAAAACGATAATTCCTGAATATCTCAATCGCGCTAAAACTGAAAGCCGCAATCGTACCATGAAAGCATTTCGGGCTTGGGTGCAAAATCAAATTTAAACTCGAACGAGCGACTCAAAAACCCCAAAATATAAAGAGATAAGACATTCGACTTACAGATTAGCCTTATTTATTTAATGAGGGCGCGATCGCAAGTTTTACCAATTTATTAAATGGCTTTCTGGGGTGGGATAATCCCACCCTTGGCAGAAATTCAGAGTTTGATTACACTGAATAAACTTTAAATGATTGAATAAAACGCAAAGCTCGTAAACTGTTCTAGGATAGTTTCGTATTGGGAAGGCAAGGGAGGTAAATAACGACTGTGACATTTGCTGAAATTATTGAAAAAGGTGGGGTTGCGATATGGCCCCTGTTATTTCTGTCGATTTTGTCCGGTTATGCCATTATTGACCGGATTTGGTTTTGGTCGCGGGTCTTGTTACAGGAAAGACAAGCCATTAATAGCATCCTCGAAGCCGCTTATCGCAACTGGGATGTTGCTTCTGAGGTGGCCGCAGAATATCGCAATCATCCCATTGGGCGCTTCTTTTATGCTCCCCTACAACTGGCCAATCCCGAACCAGAAGTCTTTCACCTAGCCCTCGAATCGGCAGCAGATGACGAGTTATCCTTGATGCGACGGGGAGACAAAATCCTCGAAGCGGTCATTGCCCTTGCGCCGTTGTTGGGCTTGTTGGGGACGGTTTTGGGCTTGATTAACTCCCTAGGTTCATTGAGTATTAGCGACCTCGGTACATCCTCCACTGCTGGCGTTACCCTAGGGATTGGGGAATCGCTGATTTCAACGGCAGTCGGCTTGGTGGTGGCAATTATTAGTTTGGCCTTTTATCGCTTGTTTCAGGCGTTTATTTTCGGTCAGGTGCGGGTGTTTCGCAAAGCAGGTTCTGATTTAGAAGTCTTGTATCGTCAGCGTTGGACAGATTTAGAGACGACAACGATAACGAGTGAAACCAATACGAATCTCAACCCCACCGAAGCCGTTGAAACTTAATTCCTTGTCTACCACGGCCACTGATAACTGGTAACTGATAACTGAAATGACAGCAGCACGCGATCGCAAAAAGAAAGCTAAAAATCCTTCCCTGACTTCGCGGCCCATGCGGCTGTGGTTTGACGGGGTAACGAATCAAGAAGTCCGCATCGAGATTATTCCCCTGATTGATGTTATTTTCTGCATTTTGACTTTCTTTATTCTCGCGGCAGTGGGATTTTCGCGCCAACAAGCCATTAGCCTCGACTTACCGAGGGCAAGTTCCGGTGCGCCGCAAATGCAGGAAATGTTGATTATTAGCTTAGACTATGCCGGACAGGTGTATGTCGAGCAACAACCCGTCCGGGATGCACAACTTTATGAAGCGGTCGAAAGTTACTTTCTCGATCGTCCTGAAGGCTTGATGGTGCTGTATGCGTCTAAAGATGTGACTTACGATCGCGTAATCCAAGTTTTGGATATTTTACGGCAAGTGGGGGGCGATCGCGTCGCTTTGGCCACTCTCCCCGAAAGCCCGAATCAACCCTCTCCAGAATTACCCAATACCCCCGATTTTGGTACGGGTTTTCCTGACTCAGTTCCCCCCATCCCCGGAAACGAAGACCCCCTCGATTCTTTTGGTGCGCCGCCGATTCCCGAAAGTCCGGGGCTTCCGACTCAACCCGAAGCACAACCCGAAGTCCCCACTTCCCCAGATGCCGCTTCTCCCTCTCCAGACGCTTCAGAAGCTCCAGAAGCCCCAGAAGCTGAATCTCTTAGTCTTCCCGACGCACCGACGGAGAATTAACTCTTGAGGAGTTGGGAGAAAGACCAGGGCGTTGTTATGTCCCCTTCAAATTATGTTGCCTACTATTACTCCAGATAAAATCGATCTTCCCGCAGGCACAATTGTCAAGTTTCCTGGCACTATAGCCGATTACGAGGAAATCTTGCAGCGATTGGGCGATCGCTCTATTCCCCGTCTGCGTTTCCGAGATCGTCATATTTTACTAATGAGTCCCTTACCCCAACATGGCAATGAAATCGATGTAATATCTGATTTGATTAAAGTACTATTAAGGCATCGAGGAAGAGATTGGCAAAGCTTTCATCCGATAACTTTGAGATATGGAAAAGAAGCAGGATTAGAACCTGATGCTTGCTTTTATATCGAGAATTATCAAGCAATACTGGGAAAACGCAAACTCGATATGAGTATCGATCCGCCCCCAGATTTAGCCATAGAAATTGATGTTACTTCTTTTACTCGCATTGAAGATTATATTCCCCTAGCAATTCCCGAAGTCTGGATTTATAAGACTAATGAATTAAGCATCTATTGTTTTACCAATAACAGTTATGTAGAAACTAATACCAGTCTTATTTTTCCTGATTTTTCGATCAAAGAAATTGTAATGCAATATGTCGATCGCGCTTGGCAAGTTGGTTCTTCTGTAGCTTTAAGGGAATTCAGTCAAACTTTAAATTAGACCTATACGCAAAAGTTAATTCATACCAAATCCGCTTACTTCACTTAATAAGCCCCTCTCCAAATTTGGGAGAGGGGTTGGGGTGAGGGTAATTGTCCTAACTGTAAGACGTACTGCTATAAAACCCACTTATTTCTTAGTCCGCATTAATTACTGAGGGTCATCCGTAATGACTCGCAACCGCACCGATTGTTCTCCTGCTTCGTCGAGTTGTACCTCGATGGTGTCGCTGGTGAGGGTATCAAGACAAGTCAGGAGCGATCGCAAATGAGGGTTACTCGCCCCCGTATCCACATACAAGCGATCGGCTAAACTGCCCAAACGCTTCCAAGTGGTAAAGAGTTTTCCGACGGTTTGCTCTAAATTATTGGCTTGCTTGACTAAATCTGCCGCCACGTTCAAACAATCGAGCCGTAAGGCTTCTTCTAACGCCATGGCCATGTCGATCGGCGCTTTTCTGAGAGTTTGTACCTGCGCCGCTGCATCGAGGTATTTGGACAAATTACGGGCTTCTGTGGTGAGGGTTTTTACCGTGTCAATGTCGGGACTCGCGGCCACTTCTTGTTGAATTTCGCGGAGGTGGGTGTCGGGGAGTTTTTCCATTTCTCGCACCAAGGGAGCAAGATGACGGGGAGGTAAACCGCCTTCTTCGGCTTTTTCCTTGACTTCATCCGGGAGTAATTCTGAACTCATGGCTGTCCATTCGTCGGAGAGTTGCTTGACTTCCTTGCGGGTGATGCGATCGCCCTTTTGTGCCGCTTCACTGACTAATCTCTGTACTTCTGGCGCGGATTTCGCCGTTTCCACAAACGCCCGCTTACTGAAGTTATTAATGGTATCTGGGTCAAGTTGACCTTCTGCGAGCAAGGTATCGGCACTATTCGCCAGTTGAATCAACGCATACGCCTGACTTTTGGTGATTTCTCGGTTTTTTAGCCAATTCGAGAACCCCGTGCCGCGATTATCACCGCCTTTTTTTTCGCGATCGCGCACTGCTCTTAATACTCTGCCGCGCCAGATGTCCGTTTGTAAATCAAATCGCTCGCAGACTTTCCAAACCACATCAAGTTGCTGCTCAAAGTCAGCTTCTTTAATCTCCTCATCTTCGGGATCGGGGAGATTAAAGTTAAAGTTAGTGGGCGTTTCGAGAGCCGCAGCAATTTCAGCAGTAGAGGGCGTTTGAACCATGAGGCGCTTTTTTATCCGACAGTCGCATTATTATGGCACGATTCTCGATCTTGTTGTAACCCCTCGTTCAGTTATCGGCATCTAAGGGGCAGGGGGAATAGAGATTTTGCCCATCTTCTAAAGTATATAAATCTGGCTCACTTTCCAGAAACTGAAAAGCACCCCCAGATTCCGCCAAAGCAGCAACTTCTTCGAGAGAAGGATAAGACAACTCTAAAAATAGTTTTTGTTCGAGCAGTTCCCTTTCTTCGGGAGAAAGAGATTGAATAATAGTAATTAAAGAATCAATTAGTTTGATATTCATAAAATTACCCTTAGTTTTTAACAGTATTTTATACAGCTTTTAATTCTTAATTTTTAACCCTGAATCGCAGTAGTAACAGTCCAAACATCAATGAGTAATAAAAAGAAGGTAAAACCCAATAAGATTAAATACATCCAAGGTTGGGCTAAAGGACGGACATCGCGGGTATCAATGCCTGTTTTTTCGGTGACAATGCGGGTTAACTTGGCAAACCCTACAATCCGCATGGGTAATAAATACGCTTGGTCAGAATTGCGACTGATGAAATAATAAACTAATCCTCCTTGTCCCGTGGTGCGGAGTTTCAGGTTTTCAATTTCCGACCATTTCAAAGTCCAACCGCGTCCTAAAAGCCGAAAGACGGGTAAAGCCCATTTTGGATAGGTTAACTGGATTTGCTCATCATCGACAATCACGCGATCGCTCAACGCAGCATAAACAGCAATCAAGCCTAAACCCATCCCCACCCACAGCAAACTGGGAGAAACTGGGGCTGCGGTGACTTCCGCGAGAAATGGTAGGGGGAAGGTTAACGCCACATACAGGGATAACAAGGTAATGCGAATCAGAGGGGAAATGCGAAAGACAGAGGTCATTTTTCCGTTTTTTTGAGTAAACTGCGTCAGAAGATGGATGAAAAGGAAGTTTTAGGGTTTTATCCTAGAAAAGGATAGACAACTTTTAAGTTAAATAAAACGAGAGGTTTATTAATGTTTTTGAAACACAAACCCACCGGAAACTTAGTCGAAGTTTTAACGTTAGAGCAAGTTTACGAACCCAGTTGGGAAAAAATTGAAGGTCGTTTTCATGCGGGTCAAGAAATGCAAGATGCGCGGCAGTTTGAAAAGTCAAATTTAATATTTCCGTCTGGGGAATCTTTACCGGAATGTTGGCTTAATGCCGAATATAACGGTGCAACGGCGAATTAATAACTGAGTTTTATTTTCGATTAAATATTACTTTATCTGAAGCTAGGCTGTATTTCAGTCCTAGCTTTTTTAGTTGTTTGTTATTGGTTGTAAAATTCCATCATTGGTAATTGATTCTTACCGTTGTAAATTGTTCATTGTAAATTGTAAATTATTCCCCCGATTGCCCAAAACACTGATAACTGTTGACTGTTAACTGATAACTGAAGAACCCTGTCCCCAAAAACCGTTGTATTTCTTAACCTTAATATTTCCTAAAACTTGCGTTTGACAAGCTAAACGGCGATTACTTGTAGGAGAATGGGGAGGAAGCGATCGCCTCGCTTTATCCTTCCAATTCGGGGCAGAAACCTCTCCTTCAATTTCTACCGCACAAGTCCCACAAGTGCCAATCCCCATACAGTTAATGATTTTGGCATTGCCGTTATATAAGTCAACGCCATGTTTTAATAATACTTTGCGTAAATTCGCACCGCGATCGCAAGTAATAATTTTTCCCTGAACCGATATGGTTGGCATAATGGCAAAATCCCGGTCAAACTAAACTTTTCTCATTATTTAAGTTTACATATCTTTACACTGTTTCGGAAACCCCAGATTATGAGCAATCCTAACCCCCATCTCTATATTTACGACACCACCCTCCGCGACGGCGCACAACAAGAAGGTATTTCCCTCTCCCTCGAAGACAAACTCAGAATTGCTCATAAACTCGACGAAATGGGCATCCCCTTTATTGAGGGAGGCTGGCCCGGCGCAAATCCTAAAGATGTGCAATTTTTCTGGAAACTCCAAGAAGAACCCCTGAAAAACGCCGAAATTGTCGCTTTCTGCTCCACCCGTCGCCCCCACAAAAATACCGCCGACGACCCGATGCTCAAAGCCATTCTCGCCGCCGGAACGCGCTGGGTGACCATTTTTGGCAAATCTTGGGATTTCCACGTCACTGAGGGGCTAAAAACCACCTTAGAAGAAAACTTGGCCATGATTGGGGATACTCTAGAATATTTGCGCCAAGAAAATCGCCGCGTTATCTACGATGCCGAGCATTGGTTTGACGGCTACAAAAGTAACCCCGAATATGCCCTCAGCACCCTCAAAACAGCCCTAGAAGCCGGGTCAGAATGGCTTGTGCTATGCGACACCAACGGCGGCACTTTACCCCACGAAATCGCCCAAATTAGTCAAGCCGTTGTAACGGCGTTTCCCGAATTAAGCCAAGACCCGGAAAATGCCCCTCGCTTGGGGATTCACACCCACAACGATTCTGAAACTGCCGTTGCCAACGCGATCGCGGCAGTCCAAGCCGGAGCCATCATGGTACAAGGTACTATTAATGGTTATGGCGAACGTTGCGGCAATGCCAACCTTTGCTCCCTTATCCCCAATTTACAACTCAAACTTGGCTACCCCTGCTTAGAAGACTCACAACTGCAACGCCTGACCCATCTCAGTCGCTTTGTCAGCGAAACCGTCAACTTTGCCCCCGACGATCGTGCTCCTTTTGTCGGACGTTCTGCCTTTACTCACAAAGGCGGCATTCACGTTTCCGCCGTCGCTCGCAACCCCCAAACCTACGAACACCTTTCCCCGGAAGTGGTTGGCAATCAACGTCATATCGCCATTTCCGACCAAGCGGGACTGAGTAATGTGTTGAGTAAAGCCCGAAACTTCGGCATTGACCTCAATCGTCAAGACCCCACTTGTCGCCAAATTCTGACCCAACTCAAGGAACTGGAAAACGAAGGCTATCAATTTGAATCGGCTGAAGCGAGTTTTGAATTGTTGATGCGATCGGCATTGGGACAACGGCCCCAACTTTTTGAACTCAAAGGTTTTCGCGTTCACTGCGATATTTTTGAAATGGCCGAAGATTTCCAAAACAACGCCCTCGCGACGATTAAAGTTGGAGTGAAGGGAGAGGAATTGCTCGAAGTCGCCGAAGGAAACGGCCCGGTTTCTGCCCTGGATGCCGCTTTACGCAAAGCCCTCGTCAAGTTTTATCCCCAAATCGCCCAATTTCAACTCACGGACTATAAAGTGCGGATTCTCGACAGTCAAGCGGGAACGTCAGCGAAAACGCGAGTTTTAGTCGAGTCTAGTCGCGGTGCTGAACGTTGGATGACGGTGGGGGTGTCTACTAATATTATTGATGCGTCTTATCAAGCCGTGGTTGAAGGGATTGAGTATGGCTTGTTATTAACAGCGAAGTCTAAAACCCCTGTAGAAATGCAGTCATAAATTTGTAGGGGCGGGGTTTCCCCGCCCAATCTTAAGCATGAGTCAGTGATACTAGCTGGTTCTCTTTCTCGTTCAATCATGCTAAAAGTTAAAGATGGTGGGTGATGCCCACCCAACCCTGTCAAGGTGATGATCTGTACTACTATTTCTATTGATAAGGTCGTTTTTTGCCATTGACTTGTTTGTATCAGAGTTGTATTGGGGGGACTAGCCCCCCCAAACCCCCCCACTGGGGGCAAGACGTTGCCCCCAGACCCCCTGCGTAAGGGCGCGCGGAGGCCGCAAGTGAGTCACTTAACGTAAGTAAGAATGAGGCTTTCAGCGATTTCTGTACACCTTGACAGGGTTGGTGATGCCCACCCTACACGATCGCGAATGCCTTGGATTGCCCTCACCCCAAACCCCTCTCCCACTGGGAGGGAGAGGGGCTGTTGATTTTTGTTTGAAATTACTATAGTGGGCAATGCCCTATTGCAAAGCTGGCTACTCTACAGTTTTACTTCAATATCAACACCAGCAGGTAAGTCTAGTTTCATCAATGCGTCGATGGTTTTAGAAGAAGGCTGGTAAATATCGATAATGCGGCGGTGAGTGCGAGTCTCGAAGTGTTCGCGGGAGTCTTTATCAACGTGGGGCGATCGCAACACACAATAAATGCGTCGCTTCGTCGGTAAGGGAATCGGGCCGATCGCGGTGGCATTAGTGCGATTAGCCGTATCGACGATCTTCTCGCAGGAAGTATCAAGTAAACGTCGGTCAAAGGCTTTAAGCCGGATGCGAATTTTTTGTTGCTGAATCGTTGCCATGTTTAGTTTTCAAGGTTCGGTTAAACAACGGGAGCAACTGCAATTGAGAATACTCCCGCACAAAATCATTTTAAGTGAAAAAAAGCGCTGACTAGAAGTAATTTCTCTCCTAGTCAGAACGCTTCAGAATCGATCCTATTGAAGGATTTTAGAAACGACACCAGCACCGATGGTGCGGCCGCCTTCCCGAATCGCGAAACGCATACCTTGTTCAATCGCGATCGGATTGATCAAAGTAATAGTCATTTGTACGTTATCGCCAGGCATCACCATTTCAGCTTCACTACCATCGCCCGCCGTGAACATATCAATAGTTCCGGTTACGTCGGTTGTCCGCACATAGAACTGAGGACGATAGCCTTTAAAGAATGGTGTGTGACGGCCACCTTCTTCTTTCTTCAGCACATACACCTCAGATTCAAACTTGGTGTGGGGCGTGATCGAACCGGGCTTGGCGAGAACCATACCACGTTCGATCCCCTCTTTGTTAATACCCCGCAGCAGTACACCAACGTTGTCACCAGCCATACCTTCGTCCAAGGTCTTCTGGAACATTTCTACCCCAGTCACAGTGGTAGAACGGGTGTCTTGAATGCCGACCAATTCCACGGTTTCGCCAACTTTGACTTTACCGCGTTCGATCCGGCCCGTGGCTACCGTACCCCGACCTGTAATCGAGAATACGTCTTCAACTGCCATCAAGAAAGGCTTGTCGATTTCCCGTTCGGGGGTAGGAATGTGAGCATCGACTTCATCCATCAAAGCGTAGATGCAGTCAACCCACTCGTTCTCACCTTTTTTCGTAGTCGGTTCCTTGAGAAGTACCTCAACTGCCATTAATGCCGAACCTGCGACGATGGGGATTTCATCACCATCAAACTGATATTCACTCAACAACTCGCGAACTTCGAGTTCGACCAATTCGAGCAATTCTTCGTCGTCTACTTGGTCTTTTTTGTTAAGGAACACCACCAACGCCGGAACGCCGACTTGACGGGCTAACAAGATGTGTTCGCGGGTTTGGGGCATCGGGCCATCTGCGGCGGATACCACCAAAATTGCGCCGTCCATTTGGGCAGCCCCCGTGATCATGTTTTTCACATAATCGGCGTGACCGGGACAGTCAACGTGGGCGTAGTGACGTTCTGCGGTTTCGTACTCAACGTGAGCGGTATTGATGGTAATCCCGCGAGCCTTTTCTTCAGGAGCCGCATCGATATCTTCGTAGTTACGAGCTTTAGCGCCACCACCAGCAGCTAAAGTCATCGTAATTGCGGCAGTTAATGTGGTTTTACCATGGTCAACGTGACCGATGGTACCAATATTGACGTGGGGTTTATTCCGTTCGAACTTTGCGCGTGCCATGAATTACTTGTTCCTTAATTTTATCTATGCGTTCCCTTGGTTTTTAGCGATGATCGCTTCAGCAATGGTGCGAGGCACTTCCTCGTAGTTGCTGAACTCCATCGAGAAGATACCACGGCCTTGGGTTTTAGACCGGATATCGGTGGCATAACCAAACATTTCGGCCAACGGAACCTTGGCCGAAACCTTGGATAGCCCTTCTTCGGTGTTCATCCCTTCGATTTGACCTCGGCGGGAATTGAGATCGCCAATTACATCGCCAATGAAGTTTTCGGGGACTTCCACTTCCACTTTCATCATCGGTTCGAGTAAAGCGGGGGCAGCTTTGGTGACTGCATTGCGAATCCCCATCGAACCGGCGATTTTGAAAGCCATCTCCGATGAGTCTACATCGTGATAGGACCCATCGACTAAGGTCACTTTGAGATCGATCAAAGGATAACCCGAAAGAATGCCGGATTCACAAGATTCTTTAATCCCTTGCTCCACCGAAGAAATGTACTCTCTCGGAATTGACCCTCCGACGATCTTTGAGACAAACTCAAAGCCACTCCCTGTATCACCCGGTTCGATGTCGATCACAACGTGACCGTATTGACCTTTACCCCCACTTTGGCGAATGAATTTGCCTTCAGCGTGAGCGGGTTTGCGGATGGTTTCTCGATAAGCCACTTGGGGCTGACCGATGTTGGCTTCGACTTTGAATTCCCGCAACATCCGGTCTACGAGGATTTCAAGGTGAAGTTCCCCCATCCCCGCGATCACGGTTTGGTTGGTTTCGGGGTCAATGCTGACTCGGAAAGTCGGGTCTTCGTCGGACAAGGTTTGCAGGGCTTTGGAGAGTTTATCCATGTCCTGCTTACTCTTGGGTTCGACCGCCACTGAAATTACGGGTTCGGGGATGTATAACGATTCGAGGATAATGGGATTATCTTCATCGCATAAGGTATCCCCAGTGATGGTATTTTTCAACCCGATCGCCGCTCCCAAGTCTCCGGCGCGGAGTTCGTCTACTTCAATGCGATCGTTGGATTTTAAGACGATCAAACGGGAAATCCGTTCTTTTTGATCTTTGGTGGCGTTGTAGACGTAGCTGCCTTTGGCGAGTACGCCTGAGTAGACGCGCATAAAGGTCAAGCGACCAAATTGGTCAGCAGAAATCTTAAATGCTAACGCCGAGAAGGGTTCTTCGTCGGATGCTTTGCGAGTGGCTTCAGTACCATCGGGCAGAATCCCTTTAATCGAGGGAACTTCAGGCGGAGATGGTAAGTAATCTACGACAGCATCGAGTAGTAACTGTACGCCTTTGTTTTTGAATGCAGAACCGCAGAGCATCGGCATGATCGTGCCTTCAATCGCCCCTTTGCGTAAGGCGGCACGAATTTCGTCTTCTGTGAATTCCTCCTCGGCCATGAATTTTTCGAGGAGAGCTTCGTCGGTTTCGGCAATCGCTTCGATTAGCTTGGCACGGTATTCTTGGGCAAGCTCTTGAACTTCTTCAGGAATTTCTGCATCCTCGATTTCGGTTCCGAGGTCGTTGGTGTACAGCTTGGCTCGCATCCGAACTAAATCGACAATGCCGCGAAAATCAATTTCGCTGCCGATGGGAATTTGGATGGGAACTGCATTAGCTTTGAGGCGATCGCGAACTTGGTCGCAAACTTTATAAAAGTTAGCACCGGTGCGATCCATTTTGTTGACAAAAGCAATCCGAGGCACTTGATAGCGCTCGGCTTGTCGCCAAACCGTTTCTGATTGAGGCTGAACGCCACCGACTGAGCAAAATACAGCGATTACACCATCGAGAACCCGCATGGATCGTTCAACTTCAATGGTGAAGTCAACGTGACCCGGTGTGTCGATAATGTTGATTTTACAATCGCGCCAGTTGGTCGAAATTGCCGCAGCCGTGATCGTGATACCGCGTTCTTGTTCTTGGGCCATCCAGTCCATGATGGCTGTGCCTTCGTGGACTTCACCAAGTTTGTGAGCGATACCCGAATAAAAAAGGATACGTTCAGTTGTCGTTGTCTTGCCCGCATCAATATGGGCAGCAATACCAATATTGCGAACTTTCTCCAGCGGGACATTGCGTGCCACAGCTAACCTCCTTCGTCTTGCCGAGCAACGATTTAAATTAAATACGTTACTTTATGTTTACACTATTTACAATTCTATACTTTTTTTAAACCTTTAAGACAATGTTTAAGACTAGGCTAGGGAAATTTAAATACCGCAGGTTGGACGAGTTAATCTTTCCTAGCCATTTTGAACCCTTGTCATCAAAGGTTTAGTACCGATAATGAGCAAAAGCTTTATTCGCTTCTGCCATCCGGTGAGTTTCTTCCCGTTTGCGAATTGCGCCTCCGGTTTCGTTAGCTGCGTCCATGATTTCATTGGCGAGCTTGATGGCCATTGTGCGGCCCGATCGCGATCTCGCGTATTGAGTCAACCAGCGCAAGGCCAAGGTGGTACCGCGATGCGATCGCACTTCCATCGGCACTTGATAAGTCGCTCCACCCACCCGACGAGCTTTCACTTCTACTAAGGGAGTAATGTTGCGAATTGCTTGTTCAAAGGTTTCGAGGGGGTCGTTTCCGGTGCGTTCTTCCACAATTTTCAACGCATCGTAAACAATCCCAGATGCCACCGACTTTTTGCCATCCCGCATAATGCGCCGTACTGTCATGCTGATCAAACGGCTGTTATATACAGAATCGGGAGGGACGGGGCGTTTTTGAATTACCGCGCGACGAGACATTTTTGATCTAATCCTCTACATCGAAATGACAATAAAATTTGCTTTCTAAGTCTACTCATCCTTTAGCCTGGGGCTAGGATCGAGGTAAAGTCACAGCCCAAGGTCAAGTTTCCCAAAGGCAGTTAACCCTACCGTGTCTTGTCTATCGGTGAAATTAATGCTTTAGGATGTTTGGGAGTGAATTATTCTTTAGGACGCTTGGTGCCGTACTTAGAGCGACCTTGACGACGGTCTTTGACTCCTGTCGTATCCAAGGTACCGCGAATGATATGATAGCGAACCCCAGGCAAATCTTTGACACGACCGCCCCGAATCAAGACAACGGAGTGTTCTTGTAAATTGTGACCAATTCCGGGAATATAGGCGGTCACTTCAAAACCAGAAGTCAAGCGAACCCGCGCCACTTTACGCAAAGCGGAGTTCGGCTTTTTCGGTGTTGTCGTGTAGACCCGGGTGCAAACGCCGCGTCGTTGCGGACATTCTTTCAAAGCCGGAGATTTGGTTTTCTTTTGTGCTTTTGAGCGTTCCGAGCGAATCAGTTGTTGAATGGTTGGCATAAGGCTGATTTTGCCTGGTCTTTCCGTAAACAATAAATGACGTGACAGCCTATTAATATACCAACTCTGCCCCCCTTTCGTCAATTCTCCCCCAGGCTGGCTGTGGGACTCAATACGCCAAACTAAAGGAATGGCCGCAACTACAGCTTTGAATCGCGTTAGGATTATGAAAGCGAAAACCGCCTCCCATTAAATCCTCCGAATAATCCAACCTCAAGCCTTGAATTGCGGTTTCTGTCTCTGTATCGATCGCCAGGGGAATGTTTTGGCTTTCGTATTCGCGATCGCCTTTTTGAGGACAATCGATAAACTCTAAAACATAGTGTAAATCCGAGCAGCCCCCCGATCGCACTGCAATACGAAGATAGCTACTCGGATTACCATTAATCTTTTGTAAACGTTTAATTTCTGCTGCTGCGGCGGAACTTAATTGAATCATGCCCCCCTCAAAAAGAAACTTAAATTTAAATCCAGTTATCGGCAACTTATTTTAAACTGTAAAACAAGAGATGCCGATTGACTTTAAGATTTGTTTCTTTAATTTAGCCGCGAGCGTAGTCATCTTGAAAGCGAATGATATCGTCTTCTCCTAAATATTCGCCATTTTGTACTTCAATCAAAACCAAATTGATCACCCCTGGATTTTCTAAACGGTGGGGCGTACATTGCGGGACATAAGTGGATTGATTGCTGCCCAAAATTTCTTCATTCTCGCCACAAATGACCTTAGCTGTACCGGAAACGACGATCCAGTGTTCGCTGCGATGATGGTGCATTTGTAAACTTAAGCGATGCCCCGGTTTAACTTCAATGCGTTTAATTTTATATCCCCGGCCTTCTTCGAGAACGGTGTAAGCCCCCCAAGGACGAGTATCGGAAATTGGTAACTTGGGGTTTTTAGTGGCGATGTTGGATACAGAAAAAGCCGTTACTTTGGATTCTTCTTGAAGCTGAACCATAAATAATTCCTCTTAATAATCACAGATTAAAATTTCACGAGTGCTGAGGCTCTGACGTTTTGGCTTTACTGGGTTCGACCGATTGCGATCGCCCTGAGTTTAGCCCCATCACAAGACAAGTTTTGCACCTGTTCAAGCTCAAGATAACAAATGAATTTGTCTGAGGTCATCTGCTAAACCTGGATTTGTCGCAATTCATAACAAGTCTTCAAAGTTTCGGGGGGATTCTTTATCAAAGCTTTAATAATTTAGGTCTTGGGTCTTAGGTCTTGGGCAGTAGGGAGTGGGCAGTGGGCAATCGGCAATCGTTATGTAGGGGCGGGGTTTCCCCGCCCAACAACCAATAACCAACAACCAACAACCAACAACCAACAACCAATAACCAACAACCAACAACCAACA
>JBKHDX010000094.1:0-16575 GCA_046541115.1 Spirulinaceae cyanobacterium
ACGGGGCTTATAAAGTCCGCCCGCAGGTGGCGGACACAGCCCCTTATCTTTACCCAAGGGCGTGCGTTGATACGGTCTGCCCGACCGCATTTAATCCTCGTTCTTTCACCACTTGAGCCGCCGCCACATCCCTGTCCGTCGTGTAGCCGCAATTCTGACAATGATGAACTCGCTCAGATAGCTTTTTCTTAGGGAACGCGCGAGTAGCAAGGGAACGCGCGAGTAGCACCTTGTAGCTCGGCAAGACAGGACGGGGCTTTAAACCCAGAATTTTTGGTAAAGGATGGCCTTTGAGATACAATTCCCGCTGAAGTTAGAAGCTCCAACTCTATCGCTTGCGGTTAGTTGGGGTAGTTCGCGGTTAAGATAGAATGCAAGGCAACTGCGCGATCGCGACCCTACGGCTATGACTTCACCCTTGGTTAAACGTTTTCTTGTCAGCCTCAACGAAAACAGCTTGATTGGCTTTTTTACCTTTTTATTTGTTGTGGGTGCATCGGGATTGGTGGCTATGCTACCCCCCCCCGAACCCACACCCCCCACCTACCGCGCTAGGGGTTTATTGCGCTTCCAACAACCGTCTATTACCCTCACCGATACCGGGGAAAACTTGAGCCGTCAAGGAAAAGCCACCGTAGATGAAAAATTCCTCAAAAGCGATGCGGTGCTGCGGCCTGTGGTGGAAGAATTGGAAATTGAGCCGCAGAATTTGATTGACAAACTCCAAATTCAATTTAACGAACCCGAAGGCGAAGAAGACACCGGCCCCACCGAAATTTTATTGCAATACGAAAATCCTGAAGAAGGTAAAGCCGAACGCGCCCTCGAAATTATGATGGAGCGCATGGTCGAACAAAGTCGTTCGTTTAATACTTCGGTATTACGGGCGCGAATCGGATCGTTACAAGAGCGCATTACCCAAGTTAAACAAGACCTACAAGGCGCAGAGCAGGCTTATTACCGCTACATTACCGAGAAAGGGTCTTCTTTGGTGGCCGCCGAAGATGGGACGCTATTTAGCGGCATTAGCGGCGCACAGCAGCAACAACGAGAAATCCGGCTCACCCTCGAAGGGGTAGAGTCTCAGATTCAAAGCATTAGCTCGCAACTGGGCATGACCCCAGACCAAGCTTATACGGCTTCGGCCTTGAGTGCCGATCCTTTGGTGGCGAACTTGCGATCGCAACTGCTTGAAATTGAAACCCAAATCGCAACCCTCGAAGACGATTTGCGTCCCCAGCACCCGAAGATGCAAGAGTTACTCAACACCAAAGCGGCCAACGAAGAACTTTTGCAACAGCGAGTGGGGGAACTGATTGGGACAGGGAATGTTTTAGTCCCCCTCCCTGGAGAAATCCGCCAAACCAGCAGTCTCGACCCGGCTCGTCGCGAGTTAGCCAATACCCTCGTTAAGTTGCAAACTGACCGAGAAACCCTGATCTCGCAACTGGAATCTGTCCAAAAAACCGAACGAGAACTCCGCCAACAGTACGAGCAGTTTCCGGCAAAACAACTCGAACGGGGTCGTCTGCAACAAGAACTGCAAACCAAGCAAACCCTCTACAATCAACTTCTAGGCCAACTCCTGGATGCTCAAGCGGCCGAAGCTGAAACTGTAGGCAGTTTGAGTATTGGGAATCCGGCTTTTGCCCAGGAAATCGAAGGTACGAATCCCGAAGCGACTAGCCCTATTATTATTATTGGGGGCGGTGGGGTGTTGGGTTTTATCGCCGCAGCCGGGGCAATTTTCTTGTTGTCGGTGTTGGATAATCGTCTACACACTGCCAAAGAAATTAAAGATATTTTGAGCGATCGCGAGGTGGCGTTTTTGGGGGAATTGCCCTTTGTTTTTAACCTCAATCGCGATCGCGAGGAAGTCCCAATTGTGCAAACTTATAACCTAGGCGATCTCCATTATTTCGAGCTATTCCGTACCAATTTGCAACGGGGAGCGGCGAAATCAGCGAAAGTTATCTTAATCACCAGCTTAACCGACGACGAAGGTAAAACTGTTACTGCTTACAACCTCGCGATCGCGTCTGCTCAAGCCGGAAAACGTACCTTATTAATTGAAGGAGACTTGCGATCGCCTTCTTGCGCCGATTATCTCCATCTCGAAGTCGATCCCGATGCCAAACTCGAACCCCTGAGTTACTACGGCTCTCGTAGCGACTACCTCCACCTAGTTCCCAACGTCGAAAACCTCTACATCATTCCTGGGGCCGGCCCCCAAGTCAGAGCCGCCGCTTTGCTCGAATCCAGCGAAATGCGCCGCCTCCTCGACGATGCGCGGGGTCGCTTCGATCTCGTTGTCATCGATACCCCGGCTTTATCCACCTGTAACGATGCCTTACTCCTCGAACCCTTAGCCGATGGTATTACCCTCGTCACCCGTCCCGGCATTACCTGTAAAACCCCCCTCGAAACCCAACTCGACAAAATGATCGAAGCCGAGTTGCCTCTTTTAGGTGCAGTCGTCAATGCCGTCGATCCTAAAGAAATCACTCCCCTCCCCGAAGACTTTGAGGACAACAGCGTTACTCTCCCGCAACTCGGCCCCGTCAATACCACCGCCGACCTCCCCCCGGAAAACGGCCGCAACGGCTCAACTTTACCCGAACCCGCGAACAGTCAACAGCACCTGAAAGGCAGTCGGAAGTAGGGGTCTTGGGCAGTGGGCTTTTCAGTTATCAGTTATCAGTCATCAGTCATCAGTGTTTTGGGCAGTAGGCAGTGGGCAGTGGGGAGTAGGGGGAAGAAATTATCAATTACCAATTATGGGATTTGGGTAACAACCAATAACCAACAAACAATGACAAACGTTTTGCTGAATCAACTAAAAATCGTTTAGTATAAGAAGCGGTGTCAAAAATCCAAAGATAGAAATTACTATGGCTAAAAAGTCCATGATCGAGCGCGAGAACAAGCGCCGCAAATTAGTAGAAAAATATGCAGACAAACGGGCTGAACTGAAAGAAGAGTTCTTGAGAGCAGACAATCAACTCAAAAAACTCGAAATTCATCGCAAAATACAACAGTTGCCCCGCAGTAGCTCTAGAACTCGCGTTCGTAACCGTTGTTGGGTGACCGGAAGACCCAGAGGCTATTATCGTGACTTTGGTCTGTCCCGTAATGTGTTCCGGGAATGGGCCCACGAAGGCTTATTACCGGGTGTGGTTAAGTCCAGTTGGTAAAGCCAATCCGGGCAAGATAAGACCGAGATTGGCCCCATCTAGAGCCGAACTGGATTTGATGATTCTAAAAAGCTTTCCGGTGTCGGCTTCTTTTTGCTGAGTGGGTGGCGGGGATTGCTGTATTAATGACCGCAGCAGCGATCGATACCGAGACTGTCGAGAATGAGGTCGCTGGCCGCATTCGCGATCGCGAACTCGCTATAGAAACTGCGGCTAAAGTCAAAGGCCTGCATCTCGGTCACAATGGCAATGACCAGAGCGCCCAAATCGTTTTCTCCTTCGAGGCGCTGTCGAACAAAGATTTGGGCGGCTCTTTCAGCAATTTTAGCATTGATGGCTTCGGGTAAAAACTCGCGATCGAGCCAATCATGTAGCGTTTTTCGCAGCCATTCGCCTTCTTGGGCCGGATTTTGAATCGGTGGCAAAACAATAGGTGGAATCGGTTGTGTCATTAATTTAAATTTAGATATCTACCTTTTGAGTCTTTGCTACTAGCTTACCGAAAAAGTATATTAAAATTTGACGACTACTCCGTTGTTAGAGGTCTGCGAGGATGGCTGTGAATTCTGACCAAGCGACAATGGAATTAGATATTTCTTCTTTGATTGAAGGGTATGCCCAAGGCTATTTTTTGATGGCAGAGGAATCTGGGGAACTGGGATGGTATTCCAGTCGCCAACGGGCTATTATCCCCCTAGATGACCGTTTTCGCTACCCGAAATCTTTGCGTCGGGTTTTGAATCAAAATCGCTTTAGCATCGAGATTAATCGCGATTTTTGGGGGGTCTGCGAGGGTTGTGCCGATCGCGAGACGACTTGGATTTCAGATGACCTCAAAGAAATTTATTGGGAACTCCATAAAGCTGGATGGGCCCACAGTTTTGAAGCCTGGCAAGGAAACGAACTCGCGGGGGGCATTCTCGGCATTGCGATTCAAGGAGCGTTTATTGGCGAGTCGATGTTTTATCGCATTCCTGATGGTTCAAAGGTGGCGATGGTGCGTTTAGTGGAACATTTGCGATCGCGGGGTTTCCTTCTGTTCGACGCACAAATGCAAAATCCCCATCTGGCTCGGTTTGGTTCTACGGTGGTGAAGGAGAAAGATTATAAAAAGCTATTAGACCAAGCTTTATCTCGCTATTGCGAGTTTACTTAAATCCTGAACCCAGGGTGGGCGATCGCATCAAAACTGCCCCCCTGGTCGCTTATACCGGACTTTCCGACAACAGGGAATCGAGTTCTTCGTTCATTTCCAAATCGTACAGATCGTCACAACCGCCGATATGCTTGTCATTAATAAAAATCTGCGGTAAGCTGCGTCGGCCGTTGGCACGTTGCGACATTTGACTGCGGGCGGCTTCATCACCATCAATGACATATTCTTGGTAATCTATGCCTTTGCGATCGAGTAGGGCTTTGGCTCGAATACAAAAGGGACAGCGACTCCAGGTATAAATTTCGACGTTAGACATGATGGAATTAAGAAACAATGTTAAGTTATGTTTCAATTTTAAACCGAAGTGGCGCTCTTGGCCAGCATAATCACTCCGAACGTTTCCCCGATAATCGATTGGTTGTTAGTTGTTGATTCATGAACTACATCAATCCGCCTTCGTCTGAGATTCGGGACTGTCGCGATTTTGTTCAATCCGTAGGTTGGGTAGAACGAAGTGAAACCCAACTCAATCAACAGTTTGTTGGGTTTCGTTGCCTCAACCCAACCTACAGGATTAAGGGGCAGTGGGGGGGGTTTGGGCAGTAGGCAATCGGCAATCGGCAATCGCTATGTAGGGGCTGGGTTTCCCCGCCCAACAACCAACAACCAACAACCAACAACCAATAACCAACAACCAAAAAGCATCAATTCCAAAGCCGCAACAAACGTAAAAGCGGGGTACGGTGTTCGAGGAAACTCAAAGTTTCTTGTAAATAACCCAAACTTTCCGGCATATCCATCAAAACCGTATCCGACAGCACAATGCGTTCCCACCAATCCGAAGGTTGATTCACCGTTACACCTGCTTGCTGCATCATCTCGATAAATTCGTGAGCAATTAAGCCATAACAAACCGGAGTCGGGTGAAAGCCATCCAAACCAATTAATCCCCCCTTAAAATTACCCTCTTTCATACAGAGAAAGCGAGTATCGAGTAAGGGTTGTCCCGCAGCAGAAACGCGGTTGGGTTGGTACTTTTGCAAGGCTGCAATCAAACCCGGAGGAAAATCATAACTGACCTGACTTCCCTGACGACGATACGCCAGTTTGTCGAGTTGTTGACAAATATCCACCACATACCAACCCTGTTTTTGAGCCATCTCGCGAATGAGGTCGTTATAAGCATCGATGGTTTTGTCGATTGCTTCTGCTTGTTCGGCAGTTAATTTGGGGTATCGATCGGGATTCTTTTCAAAGTCATCATCCCAAACCCAAAAATGGGTATAAAAGTCATAATAGCCGCGACTGTTACGAGCCGCACTGCCCCGTTTACCGGGACTTACACCGCGAGAGACCGGGGGAATGGTAACGTGGGGAATCGTGGCGACAAAGACGTTCTGTGCGCCGATCTGAGCGATTTGGGGGGCGATGCGATCGCGCAAAATTTTAAAGTGATCGACTTCCCATAAATTACAGGTGCGTTGGTGGGGAAGTTTATCGATATCATCTTTAGTCGAGGGTTTAATTTTAAGTCCAGTAACAGTTCCCAAGCAGTTGTTTGACCCCAACCAAAAAATCAGATTCTCGATTCCCCCTTGGCTGTCAGCAAAGTGTTGGGCTGAGGCGATTTGCGAGAAAGAAGCGTATTGCTTATCAAAACTGCAATTGAGGGTGCGTCGGGCATTGCGATACATGGGTAAGGTGGGAATTTGACTGAATAGGTTGTCATCCCAATTCCAATTAGCCGTTAAGCGACGCAATCCTTGGGGAAGCCATTGGGGGTATTTGCGGTTTTGGATTTCTTGACTACAAATTGCTTCGGTGAGGGTGTCACAATCGCCGAGTTGAAAGCCGGAAATGGCGAGGTTGTGATGGCGTAAATCCGGTTTAAAAGGTTTGGAACCGTCGCCCCTTTCCCAGTAATCTTCGGTTTTGTCGAGGGTTTCTAAGATGACTTGGACAGCAGAGGGAACTTCATACCAATGAATACGAGAACCCACGCGATTTTGTAATACTCGCAGGATGTTTTCGAGATTAAGTGGAATACCGCCTTCTCCTGTAAAATCTGGGCGATCGAAGGGGTTTTCGTTGAGACAAGGGGCAATAAGGTTAGGATAAGCAATTTCGGTTTTGTAGATGCTGCCGTGGGTCATGCCTTGGGTTAGGCTATCACCAATCGCAACGAGAGGAACGGCCATAATACAAACTCCTTTACAAAAATCAGCAAAAATTAAACGGAGGATGAGCCAGCATCCCCTGATAGAGAATTAAACCGTCATAACGTCACCTTGTCCGGTAAATATGAAGTGTTCTTTACGACGTGATGGCTTGAAATTAACCAAGCTAGATAAGATTATCCTGTCGCGGTAACCAAAGAATCCAGGACAAACGACAAATAACGAATGAAAAACCCCTGGCAGCAAAATCTAATTAAACTGTATTGCCTCAAAGGGCTGGCTTTTGCTTGGTTTCCCATTCCTACCATTATGCTGTTTTATCAAGCAAAGGGATTATCTGTCGAAGATGGGTTGCTGCTAAAAACGATTCTTTCGGCTTCCCTTTTTGTTTTTGAAATTCCTTCGGGTTATCTCGCAGACAGATTCGGACGCAAGGTGTCTTTAGTTGTAGGGGGTGGACTGTGGACTGTCGCGGTGTTGGTGTACTTTTTGGGTCAGAGTTTTGCGGCTTTTGCGATGGCAGAGATTTTAACGGGATTAGCCGGGAGTTTGATTTCGGGGGCGGATACGGCGTTGGGTTTTGATAGTTTGGTGCAGTTGGGACGGGAAGCTCATTATCGCCGGTTTGAGGGGCGCTTGGGGGCGGTTGCGGGCATTACTGAGGCGGTGTGCGGCATTGTGGGGGGAATGGCGGCGGCGGTTAATTTAGTTTATCCCTTTGGGTTGCAGGCGATCGCGCTGTTTTTCTATTTTTTAATCGCCACGACTTTAGCTGAACCGCCGCGACAAGTTGCAGTGGGGCAAGCAGGGCAAAAGTTAAGGGAAGTGGTGCAGTTTGCTTTGATTGAAAACAAGCCCGTTCAAGCTTTGATTTTTTTTGCGGCGGTGTGTACCAATGTCACTTTTTTGATGGTTTGGTTATCTCAAGAATATCTCGCGATCGTGGATTTACCCACGGCGAGTTTTGGTATTGCTTGGGCATTGTTTCACGGGGTAATGAGTTTGGTTTCTTTGGGGGCAGCTTCTTGGGAAAATTGGCTGGGACGTAAAGGGGCTTTTTTGAGTATTGTGCTGATTTTGGCTTTGGCGTACTTCGGTTTGGGTTTAACGAATGCTCAATGGGGTATTCTCTGGATTGCGGCGGTTTATGGCGGACGGGGGCTAAAATTGCCGTTGATTTTGAATGCGTTGAATGGTTATGTAAGTTCGGAATTTCGGGCGACAGTGCTTTCAATTAATAGTTTTGTGTTTCGTTTAGGCTTTGTAGGAGTGGGAACGACTGCGGGATGGTTAACTCAGGCGCTGGGGTTGCAACCAACGTTTTTAATTTTTGGCGGTGTGGTGTTGGTTTTAGGGGGATGGGGATGGTGGCGACTCCAAAATGTGGGGGTGTTTGAAGCGCCGATGGCTTGAAATTCAGCTAAACCGCAGCAGTTCGTCTTGACGGCATAATACGAATGATAATTCAGGGTTGAGGTGGCAAGCTCTAAATATAACTAAGGAAAGAGGTAAAAAATCTGCTTATTTTTTAGAATATATATTAGCAATTCAGGGATTGAGAGTGCGGTAATTTCCGACACTCTGATTTTGTTTTGTTTCTCAATTGAAATTTCAAAAATTTTATTAAAAATTTAGGAGGTCAAACGTGAGTTTATGGCGATCTTTTCGCAAGGTTGCGATCGCGCTATCTTTTGCCTTGATTTTATTGATTACACCCGCTTGTAGTAATGGCACAACTTCTGCCAGTCAACCCACTGCACTCCCGACTTCTCAAACTTATAGTCAGCTTGAACGGGGCGATACGGCGGCAGGTCAAAATTTTAGCGATTGGGCAATTCAAACTGCTCATGGCTTAATTAAAGATGCTTACGTTCGCGACAATGACAAGCTTGGCGTGGTAATTTCGTCGAAAGTTCGCCCGACAGAAGTGCGATCGCTGGCTCAATCTTTGGTGCAAGGTTTTCATAAAAATTTCCCCAATCGCAATCTCAAAGTATTGGTTTATGCGCCGGATAAACAACGGATTTTAACGGCTAATTATGATGATTCAACCCGGTTGATTGAGTACGAATCGTAAAAACATCTCAATCATTTATAAGCAAAATATAGGAGTTTAAGCAATGCGGAGTAGCGAACAATATAAACGCCAAATTATGAGTGATTTGGCTGAAGGGAATGTAGATTCCCTTGATGGTATGGATACCACTGTCGCGAATGAATACGATAATTTTGATGATTTTGCGCGGCGTTCCTCTCGCGAAGAACGGAAAGGTTTGTTTGGACGGGCGTTTCATCCCGATCGCATTTCTACTGAAAATATGGAACCGGAATTGCGAAAGGCGATCGCAGATATCAAACCCAAAGAACGAGATGATATTGCACGGGAGTTTTTCAAAGAACTGAAAAAGCGGAATATCAGCGATCGCGACTTGGAAAAACAACTCAATCTCTCTACCCATCATGCCAGTCGCATGAAAGCCGATGATGTAGCGAAGTTAGCCACCTACACCTATCACAACCATCCTGACATCTTTCACGATGTTCTCGCCGATCAACCCGCCTTAGTGAAGTTTCTCAGCAACCCGTTTGTTGGGGCTGCTTTGGGCGCGATCGCGGCGAAATGGTTTGGTCATCGCGGCTAATAAAATTATACCAGAATTTTAAGGAGTAAGGGGAAATTTCCCCTTATTTTTTTAAGGTTTTAGCCAATAGAAAAATCAAGGATGCGATCGCACCCGCAGCACTCAAAACCGCTTAAACTGATTAAGAATATAGAATATCAACGGCAAACCTCAATTTCATCTAATATTGCGAAACATAAACGCCGCCGGAGTAAAGACTCAAAAAAAATAAAGTCTTGCAAACATATTCAAACAAATATTGCAAAAGGAATTTAAAGATTGGGTAATTTAGTATAAAAAAAGTAAGGGCAGCAGTAATTCAAATCTGCAAAGCCCAAACTGTTAAATTCGAGGTGAGTGCTATGAACGTTTCTGAATTACTCGATCGAGTTGGTCAATATCTGCTTGAAGGCTTTTCTCGCATTTTCAGTCCCACAGATGATGCGTATCCCGCCATTGGCTTTCAACCTTATTCTGGCGAAATCACAGCCAAAAATGACAAAGACTGGTAAATTATCAACGCTTTGGCGGAATTTTCCGATCCCATCCTCTTACTTTTTTACATTGTTCTTTCATCAGTTTATCGCCAAAGGGGTGAGCTTTTCTCGCCCCTTTTTCCCATCCAGTTTTTCGGCATAATAGAAATAAACCCATCCGGCCATCTAACAACTAACTCGACTTCACCACAACCGTACAACCGTTATATAGACTCATCGCCTTTTCCAACCCTTCTTTTAACGCCACCTCAATTGCTGCTGTGGTGAGTCGCAATACCTCTTGAATCGCTTCCCGTTCGGCTGGAGCAAAACGCCCTAAAACGTGGGAAACTGTATCTTTTTGGGGGCCCGATTGACCAATCCCAATCCGCAACCGAGGGAAATCTTGACTCCCCAGATGAGAAATTGTAGACTTAATGCCATTGTGGCCCCCTGCCGACCCCGACAAGCGCAACCGCAGACGACCCACGGCTAAATCCATGTCATCATAAACAACCAGCAGGGATTCGGGGGGCAGTTTATACCAATCCATCACAGCCCGAATTGCCTCCCCAGAACGATTCATATAGGTCAGGGGTTTGAGAAGATAAATTTTATCTCCCGTCACGCTGCGTCCTTCACCCCATAAGCCCTTAAAGCGGCGATTATTTTGCAAAGGAATATTCCAGCGTTGAGCCAATTCATCCAAGGCTTCAAAGCCAATATTGTGACGAGTTTTATCGTATTTGGGTTCGGGATTCCCCAAACCCACAATAAGTTGAGGAAGGGTTGCCATGATGCAGTTTTACTGGAGAGATTATCGACAATTTGACAATCTCCGTCCTTTCGGTTGGAGATTCTCGTAGCTTATCATTGCCCTTTGAGGTTGCCCCTACTTAGGTCTTACACGATTATGTCCTATCCTAGCTCTGCTAGAAGTTGGATTGTGTAGATAAATCCTTATCTTCAGATGAGGGTTTGAATAATTATTCCAAAAACAGTCCTGAATCGAGCAGAATCCATTACCATTGAAATCGTTTCCCTGAAATAGGCGAATCATGCGTGAGGAGGACAAAGCAATTGTGACTTCGGTTGAACTCAAACCCCCCCAAATTTCAACACCCCCAACCGTCAATCCCTTATCCTGTCGTCGTACCCCCTACGTCCCTAAAAATCAACGGCGAATTTTGTGCGTTTTCCCGCAATACGAGCGTTCCTTTGGGACTTTACACCATGCTTATCCCTTAACCGGGAGAGTGCGCGGTTTTATGCCACCGCAAGGCATTTTAGTCGTTGCAGCGTATTTACCGGAAGCCTGGGAAGTGCGGTTTGTGGATGAAAATGTGCGTCCTTGTACCCGTAAGGATTACCAATGGGCTGATGTGGTGATTACCAGTGGGATGCACATCCAACGAGAACGCATTAATAAGATTAACTCTCTTGCCCATCAAGAAGGTAAAATTACTCTGGTTGGCGGTCCTTCTGTGTCTGGTTGTCCCGAATATTACCCCGACTTTGACATGATTCACATTGGGGAGTTAGGGGACGCAACCGACTTAACGATTGAGCATATTGATAATACCGTCGAACGACCCGAACAGCAAATCCGCTTTGAAACCCAGAATCGCTTACCCCTCGATGAATTTCCGATTCCGGCTTATCATTTGGTGGATTTAAACAAGTATTTCCTAGCAAATGTGCAATTTTCAAGCGGTTGTCCTTATGCTTGTGAATTTTGCGACATTCCCGAACTTTATGGCCGCAATCCCCGGTTAAAAACGGCTCAACAAGTGTTAGCGGAACTTGACGCGATGCTACAAGCGGGGAATCCGGGGGCTATTTACTTTGTCGATGATAACTTTGTCGGTAATCGTCGCGCGATGGCAGAATTATTACCCGCTTTGATTGATTGGCAAAAAAGTCATGGCTATCCGGTGCAATTTGCTTGCGAAGCGACGCTAAATTTAGCCCAAAGCCCGAAAATCTTGGAAATGATGCGGGAAGCTTATTTCTGCACGGTTTTTTGTGGGATTGAGACTCCAGACACCGACGCATTGAAGTCTATTTCTAAAACCCAGAATCTCAGTATGCCCATTTTAGAAGCGGTGCAACGACTGAATAGTTATGGGATGGAAGTGGTGTCTGGGATTATTATAGGCTTAGATACTGATACTCTAGAAACGGGCGATCGCATTCTGGAATTTATCCAGTTATCCCAGATTCCTATGCTTACCATTAACCTGTTGTATGCCCTCCCTAAAACTCCCTTATGGCGCAGATTAGAAGCAGAAGGACGTTTAAACTTTGAACCCGGTCGCGAATCCAATGTAGAATTTTTATTACCCTACGAAAAAGTGGTGGAAATGTGGCGGCGTTGCATTACTACGGCTTATGGGCCAGAGTTTTTATACGAGCGTTTTCGCTATCAATGCGAACATACCTATCCCAATCGCATCAAAGTTCCCAATAGTCCCGCACGGGTTTCTCAGGACAATATCCGCAAAGGCTTAACGATGCTCGGTAATATTTTGCTGCGAGTGGGAGTTTTGGGCAATTATCGTCAAACCTTCTGGGAATTTGCCAAACCGGCTTTAAAATCTGGCAATATTGAATCTTTAATTCATGTGGGTTTAGTGGGCCATCATTTAATTAAATTCGCACAAGAATGCGCCACCGGAGAAGAAGCTGCATCGTTTTATTCTCAAAAAGTCCGGCGTTCTTAAGCAATATTGCCAGTTTTACCCCGGTTTCTGAATATAAAATCCGGAAAAACAACCACTGTCGTAGAACCCCTGGTTGGGTGGGGTCGAATTTTAACTTGATTGCGTCAGCAGATAAGAAACCCGGGTTCTTAGCATTTTAAGAAGGTTTGAGATGACTCTTGACTGCATTCGCCCTTGCCGATTACCCAAAAAGCGGAGATGATGGGTAGCACGTCTAAATCTCTTGCATCTCAAGATGCAAATTTTCGGAATTTTCTGGGCAGCAATGGTAGGAGAGAATCAGAGTTTTTGGCATTTAACTAGGGTTAAACCGTATTTAAGATTAAAAAAGTCTAAAATATTGGTTTAAATAGCTTATAGGCAATTTTATTGCCGTTTAAGCCAATATACTTGCCGCAATCCACCCTAAATTTTACAAATACCGCAATGGCACAACCGCTTCCCTCTTTCTCGTTGATTGTCGAAACTGAAAACCTCCTCAATGCCGATATTGAAGGGCTTTCCCACTCGTTGGCTTCTTTGGTACAGCAAACCCTCAGCCCCGAAAAAGCCAACGAAGTCTTATTACTCGATAGTGGTAATGCGCCCCCGGAGTTGCTTTTTCAACTGTGCGATCGCTATCCTTGGATTAAAGTGTATCCTGTGCCTGAAAGTGCCGGATATTATCAAGCCAAAATGATAGGTGCAAAAGCGGCCACGGGGGAGATTGTGGTGTACTGCGACTCCGATTGTATTTACGAACCTTCTTGGCTTGAAAACTTGTTGCGTCCCTTTGCTCAAAACCCTGAAATCCCCATTGTTGCCGGGGAAACTATGACGGGAGGAGTGGGAATTTACGGGACAGCGATGGTGATGGCTTATATTTTCCCGCCCTTTTCTGGGGAAACAAATCTGGCTCCCGATACTCAATATTTTCTCAATAATGTTGCTTTTCGTCGCGACTTTTTACTCCGGCATCCTATTCCTACTCAACTGCCCTTGTATCGCGGCAATTGCGCCATTCACGCGGCTCATCTCAAAGCGAATAGTATCTGGCGACAACCGGAAGCAAAAGCCACTCATGCCCCGCCGTCAAGTTTATCTCACTTTTTCTGGCGATTTCTGCTCATCGGCCACGATTATTACTGGCAAATCCGCTTAAATCGAGAAAATCCGCCGCAAAACGTCAATCTCGACACAGCCATGCGGAAAACCAATATCTTTTATGATAGACTGCGACGGGCGATCGCTTGCGATGTATGCCATCTTTTCTTTTTACCCTTCGCCCTTCCTGTGGCTTTCAGTGCCGTTTTCCTCGTCGCAGTGGGCTACTTCCTCACCACCCTCAAACCCAAAACCCTACTCGCGACCTATCAACACTTGTTATTGGAGTAGGAAGAATAACCTATCATAAAGGACAAAAGACAAAAATTTGTATATCTTGCTACAATTGCCAGACCTGGGGCATAGTATTTAAGACTAAAGGATAGGGTGATAAGAGGGGAAATCATGCAAAAGCTCGATACTTACGATCCCGGTAACTTCTACGATGAATTATTTATGGGTGTAGGAGAACCGCGACCTGCTGCTGCTGCTTTGATTGAGTGGTTGCGGAGTTTACCCCTCGAAGAACTACAACAACACGAAAAAACGGCTAAAGTCGCCTTGTTTAAGCTCGGTGTCACTTTTAATGTCTACAGCGATAACCAAGGAATTGAGCGCGTTTTGCCCTTTGATATTATTCCCCGAATTATCGCGGCCCGGGAGTGGAGTCAACTCCAAAAAGGCGTGAAGCAACGCATCACGGCTTTAAACCTATTCTTGGTGGATTTGTACAGCGAGCAGAAAATCCTCAAAGACGGTAAAATTCCCAGAGAAATTATTGAATCTGCGCCAGGTTTCCTCAAACCCTGCATCGGCATTAAGCCACCTTTAGACGTATGGTGTCATATTACCGGAACTGACTTGATTCGCGATCGCGATGGCCAATGGTACGTCCTCGAAGATAACCTGCGAGTGCCTTCTGGGGTATCCTATGTCCTCGAAAATCGCCGGGTGATGAAAAGCACCTTTCCCCAAATCTTCCAAACCCTCAACATTCAACCCGTAGACGACTACCCCAGTCATCTCCTCGACACCCTCCTCAACCTTGCCCCTCCCCATCTCTCTAACCCCACCGTCGCCGTCCTCACCCCCGGAATCTACAACTCCGCCTACTTTGAACATTCCTTCCTCGCACAACAAATGGGGGTAGAATTAGTCGAAGGTCGCGATTTAGTCGTGGTGGATGGCTACCTGCAAATGCGAACCACCAAAGGACTGCGACGGGTGGATGTGCTGTATCGCCGCGTTGATGACGATTTCCTCGACCCCACTGCCTTTCGTCCTGACTCGATGTTAGGGGTTCGCGGCTTGCTAGAAGTTTACCGCAATAATCGCGTTGCCCTCGCTAACGCCCCCGGAACTGGAGTCGCTGATGATAAGGTTGTATATGCCTATGTGCCGGAGATGATTCGTTATTATCTCGGTGAAGAACCCATTTTAAATAACGTTCCTACCTACTTATGCTGGCGAGAAAAAGACCGCGAATACGTTTTACAAAATCTCGATAAACTGGTGGTCAAAGCCGCTAACGAAGCTGGCGGTTATGGGATGTTAGTGGGAGTTGCGGCTACTCCTGCCGAACGAGAAGAATTTGCCGAAAAAATCAAAGCTACCCCGCGCAACTATATCGCCCAACCCACTCTTTGTTTATCCCGCGTCCCGACTCTGATTGATAATACTATCGACGGACGGCACGTTGATTTACGCCCCTACATCCTGCATCAAGGAGATGATGTCTATGTCCATCCTGGCGGTTTAACGCGGGTGGCGTTGAAAAAAGGGTCGCTGGTGGTTAATTCTTCCCAAGGAGGGGGGAGTAAGGATACTTGGGTGCTGAATCACGGTTAACCCGCCTCTGGATTGAAATCTGGCTTTTTGCCCTCACCTCCAACCTCTCTCCCACGGTAGAGGGGCTTACCGTTGGTTTTTAGATCAAAATATGACAATTAACTCGAAGCTAAAAACTCAATTCTACAGTAAAGTATATCCCGTGAGATTGCCAGGTGCGATCGCGCTCGATATTCGCTTCGACTAATGGGATACCCCAATCTAAACGAGCGAATAAATTATCACCCCCTCGCCATGCTAGTCCTAAGCCCACCGAAGCTAAGCTTGAGGGAGTGGGATTAGGATTATCATTGTTATTCCACAATGTCCCCCAGTCGAAAAATGGTGCAACTTGCAGTAGATGCTGGGAATTGCGAAAAATGGGCAAGCGGGCTTCAAGGGTTGCGGTGAGGGCGTTGTCGCTGCTGAGGAAGTCTTGGGAGTAACCGCGAATTGTGCCTAAACCGCCGACGCTGAGTTGTTCGAGTCCGATGAGGGGGCGATCGCTTTTTTGTGCCGTACTGCGAAGTAGAATGATAGTATCGGGAGCGAGTAAGCGCAAGTATTGAAATTGCCCTCGCCAACTCCAAAAGCGACTGTCTGGGGTTGTTTCGTTAAGGGTTGCGCCCCACCAATCTACACCCCAACTGAATTGAGAACGCAGCGCGATCGCATCCTGGGGACTACGATACACCCATTCTTGCACAAAACGCAAGGCTGAAACTTTGGTGCGTCCGTTAATATCCGCACTATCGGAGAGGGGAAAGGGTACGCCAAGAATAGACGTTTCGATGGCTTGGTGAGAGAAAATCAGCCCCAAACTCAATTCTTGATTCAGGGTTTGCACAATGGGCTGACGCAGATTAAATTCCCAATATTGAGAGCGAGATTTAATATCTAATTCTTCAAAGGGTTCGGTGATAATGCGATTCAAGCCGTTGAGATAGCGTAACTCTAGGGTTGTATTGCGGGGACTTAGAGGGATGCGGTAACTCACATCTACCACATTACTACCGTCGGTATTATTGTAGCTGAGAGTGGCGCGATCGCCCAATCCCCATAAATTCCCTTCTGTAACACTTATACCACGGCGGAACGTGCCAATACTGGCGGCGCGATCGTTACTTAAATCCACCTGTCCGTTAAAACTATCCGCCTCTATCACTTCTAACCGCAAAATATTTTCTCCCGGTTGCGTCCCTTGGGCTAAATCTGCATTAATCGTTGCAATCAGTGGGTCGAGTTGTAAGAGTTGCAACGCCTCTTGTAATTGCGGCACATTCAAAGGTTTTTCTGTGGCCAATGCGATGCGACTGCT
>JBKHDX010000095.1:0-16427 GCA_046541115.1 Spirulinaceae cyanobacterium
GAGGGAGTCATTGGGACGCAGTTGAATCAGGCTCAAGCGTTGCAGACATTGGGGTTGAGCGTGGATGCCAATCGCTTGTTAAGGGGGGTAGAAGCCCAGGTAGCGGGGCAAAATGACTCCCCCCTCAAAGCGCAGACTTACCTTAGCTTGGGGGGGACGATGCGATCGCTAGGGGAGTTGGAGGAGGCTCAGAAGGTATTGCAGTCGGGGTTGACGGTGGCTGAGAGTTTGGGGTTACCGATCGCGCCCCAGATTGAGTTAGAGTTAGGAGATGTAGCGCGATCGCGAGCGAATCAACAACAGGCGATCGGTCAGTCGGGAGAGGCTGAAAACAGTGTAGAGCAGGCGTTTACTGCTTATCGCCAAGTGGCAGAGAATAGCGATTCTAACCGCTTACAGTTACAGGCAAATTTGCGTCAACTGAGTTGGTTTGTGGAGTTGGGTAAGTTGCCAGATACAAGCCTTTTAACGGCAATTGAGAGCCAGTTAGGGCAGTTACCCCAGAATCGCAACGCGATCGCGTCTCAGTTGGATTATGCCCATAGTCTGACTTGTTTGCAACCCCAGGTGGATGCAGAGATACCCAGTTGCGTCCGCAGCGAGTGGCAAGGGGAAGGGGAAGTTAGCACGATTGCGAGTCCGAAAATTAGCGATATTCGCCAGCGTTTAGCTAAAGTGGTGCGAGAAACGGATGTTTTGGGAGATAATCGCCTCAAATCTCAAGCGATGGGGCAGTTGGCGGCACTTTATGAGCAAAATGGGCAGTGGACGGAAGCGTATGAGTTGACGGTAACCGCGATCGCGTCTGCGGGGGAAGTGCAAGCGGATGATTTATTGTATCGCTGGGAGTGGCAGTTAGGGCGATTGCTCAAAAAACAGGGCAATGTTGAGGCAATTACGGCTTATGAAGAAGCGGTGAAAACGTTGGATAAAGTCCGCAGTAATATCTTAACGATTAATACGGATGTGCAGTTTTCATTTCGCGATAATGTTGAACCCATTTATCGGGAATATGTGGAGTTACTATTAGCTAATGCTAATTCTACTAAACCTAATCAAGAGAATTTACGCCAAGCGACAGAAGCGATTGATGCTCTTCAATTAGCTGAATTAGAAAACTTTTTACGCTGTCAACTTTCCCCTTTAGCGGCAAAAGTACAACTGAATAAAGTTCAAGATGAAACGGCTGCTATTATTTATCCTATTGTGACAAAAAATGGTTTGGCGATGATTTTGGAAACCTCCGCTCCCAGTCAAAATAAAGAAGTTGGCGATTCGCGATCGCGATTAGAACTTTTGAAAACTGCGGTGGCTTCGGAAGATTTAAATACAGCGTTAAATGGTTTACAAAACGCCTTACAAGATGCTAGTGATACGCCGTTAGTAATTACTGAAGGAGAGAAAGTTTATGATTGGTTAATACGACCATTAATTATCCAACTAGAGAATTATCCTACAATTGAAACCTTGGTGTTTGTTTTAGACGATCCGTTGCGGAGTATCCCAATTAGTGTTTTGCATGATAGCGAAGAAGGACAATATTTGGTCGAGAAAAATTACGCGATCGCGGTTTCACCGAGTTTAGAACTTTTTCCACCCCAAACCCCCTCGCAGGGATTTAATTTATTTTCGGGAGGGGTTGAAATGGCTCAAACAATTGATACTTTAGAATTTCCTGAAATTCTATTTTTACAGGAAGAATTGAATCGCATTACTCAGACTACAATAGTCAAGCAGTCTCAAGTTTTACTCAATCAAGAGTTTACTAAAGAAAATATCCAAACTCAAATAAAAGTAAATAATTTTTCGGCTATTCACTGGAAAACTCATGGAATTTATAGTTCTAATCCTGAAGAAACTTATTTGGTAGCCTATCCAGAAGCAAAAATTACGGCTTCCGATTTAGCACAGTTTTTACAGAATGGCAATCCTGAATCGGATACACCAATAAGCTTATTAGTTTTAAGTGCTTGTTCTTCTGCAACGGGGGATAAACGGGCTGTTTTAGGATTAGCTGGAATGACAACAAGAGCAGGATCGAAAACAACAGTAGCTACATTATGGCGAGCAAAGGATAAAGTAAATACAGAATTTATGGATTATTTTTACCAATTTCTTTCTCAAGAAAATATGAGTAAAGCCAAGGCATTACAATTAGCGCAACAAGAATTATTGCAAACCTATTCCGATCCTCATGATTGGGCAACTTATATTTTAGTTGGAAGTTGGTTATAGTTCTTTCAAATGGGTTTAAACAGTGGAAATTTAGAAACCCGGTTTCTTATCTGTTTCACCAATAAATTCAAGGGTTTATTTCAGAAACCGGGTTTCTCTTTTATTGTTCTAGGATAGTAACTGACCCAAAAAAGGGATAGCTTGCTAAATGTTGCGCTTCTATTTCATTGAGTAAGCTAGACCACTCTTGCCTTAACTCTGGATCGGCAGGAGTTTCAGTTAATTGGTGAAATAACTGGGCAGCGGAATCATACCATATTGTTGAAGTAGAGTCTATATTAGGAGATAAACGACGAATTGAGGCATCAATGACTATGGAATTAGTGTTATTGTTACTATCATCCTGGCAATTGATTTTGAGATACCAGCGATAAGGTTCATCTTCTGGAATTTCTATCTCAGAGTTGAAAGGAAAGCTGATACTAAAAAAGCCAGGACTTTCGGTTTGGGGTAGCTGAAATAGAGTTTGATAAATACGTTTTTTACCGTCTAAAGTATTCAAAATCAACTCTCCTTGTAGTTTTTCAGTCACTGCTTCAGGAAAGTAAAAAATAACTTCAGGACGCTCGGACGTGGTGTAAACGGGATTAGGTTCAGGAATAATAGCCTGTAAATCTCGTAATGAGCCACATTGTAAAGGGTTTAAATCTGGTGGTGGTTTAGTATTATTATCTCGTTCTCCATCAGATTTAGAAGACAATTTTTGAAGTTTAGTAATATCTGAGTCAGAGGCATTGTTTTGAGCTAATACAACATCACCAGAAAAAACTAAGCTCAAAAGAGTAGATGTACTTATGATTATCCGTTTTAACTTCATGTTTTCAAACTTGCAAAGGTAAAAGGCAAAACTTTTTTAGGGCGATCGCATACTGTTAAGCTGCTGACCGCAAAAAAGGTTAAACTGGTTGGAAAAACAGGTAACCAACCGCCTTGAAGAAAGACTAAAAAGCTAACAGCAGAAACTGTTCCCACCCATAAACCGCAAAATAAAATAAGTTGAGGAAGCGATCGCGACTTGAGGATTAATACGCCTAACCCTCCGACAAACGACCAGGTAAACACCCATATTGCATCAACTCCTTGCGGCCAAGCCCAAATTAAAGGTCGATTATCTTGCACTGCGCTGATAATATCGCTAATCATATAGGCTTGAATCCACACGGCATTTAATGAACCACGGGGGGTAGGAGATTTCGTTTTTGAGACATAGCTCACATTGCCAATTATAACTATTTTATCTTCAACTTGAGTTGAGTGAATTTTGCCATCAAGGACATCTTGCAAAGATACTTTTTGACCCGGTTGACCTCCTCGATAATTAATCATAATTTGATCGCTACTAGAAAGATTTTGATAGCCACCAAATCGAGGATTTAATGCTTCTATTTCATAAGAATCGAACTGCCAATTTCTACGATCATTTAAGCTGACATTTTTTATCCCTCGTTGTTGTAAAAACTTACGAGCAATTTGCCAAGTAAAACTCACAGGTGTCGCACAAGGAGAGACTGTATCGGCTTTGTTGAGGTCGTAAGATAGCGGTTGACGACGGATGCTTTCTCTGGTTGTGTTTATTGCATCATAAGCTAAATTAGAAAATCCAATTTGATTGGTGATTTGTTCTTCGGTTAATTCTGGGGGAGGTTCAAAGTTCTTATCATTGATATTGTAAGCACATACACCGACTAAATTCTGATTTTCTTGAAACTGACGAATTAATAATTCTCGACCTTCTCCTCTGGCTTCATAACGGTGTAAATTTAAGCCAATAACAGCCGGATTAAAACTTTCTAACTTTTGTAGTAGTTCGGTCAAAATATCATCGTGCAAAGGATATTGATAACGATTGGTGTTTTCTTCCGTAATTTCTACAACTAAAATGCGGTCATCTATGGGTTCGAGAGGACGCAATTTCAAGAAACCATCAAATGCCATTAATTCGGTTCCCTGTAACATTCCCAACCAGCGAATCCCCATAACTAACGCGGTACAAATACCACTGGTTAAAGCCACTTTGGGTAAACCTTCCCACCAGGGTTTATTAACAGGAATAGGGGTAGGAGAAGGCATAGGTTCTGGCTTGCGATATAAGTCTTTCCAAAGGGGAGGAATAGCCGCAGGATGTTCGCAAATAACGGGAAGCCAGGTTGCACAAGGACATTCAAATTCGAGGGTGTCTGTGGAGCTATGTTGATAAGTTAAACGGACGTTAGTAAGGCGTTCCCTGGCTTCTTTGACGGCGGTATAAAAGGTCGATCCTTCAGCAAATGTGGTCAGAAAATGACGCAAAAAGGCTTGAGCAATTTTGTCGGGAACCACCTCTCGCATAACAATGGCTTGGGGAATGAGAGAGTCGTTTAAACTGCGGGCTAATCCTAAGCCATCGCAGGAGTTAAAAATAGCAAGTCGCAGACCTTTTTCGGTTGCTTTTTTGAGACCATACCATAGTTCATTGACGGTAACGCTGCGTTCTGCGAGGGGAATATTTTGGTTAGAATTGAGATATAATCGTCCGGTTTCGCGGTCATCTTGACTTTCGGTTTCGCTGTGTCCCGCGAAGAAAATAATATCCCATTCTTCTTCCCACAATTGATCGTTAATTTGCCATTTTTCAGGTTCGACGAGAAATTTAACCTCGCTGTTAGGAAGACTTTCTAAGATTTCGCGATCGCTCTCTACATCAATACCATCACTATGACCGAGAATTGCCAGAATTTTGACTTTTGGATGAGCAGTATTGCGGGAAATTTCCAGGGGAGATTGTAATTCTAATGGACTCAAAGAAGCTTCAATGCGTTTAAACCGTTTAAAAAAGTCCCATTCTGACCAAGGCAGTTTTTGAAGTTCTTTGTCGCTGGTTTGAATTAAAAAGCGGGTTTCTTCTTGACGATTAAGTTCTTCTCGTAAGAGGTTAATAACAGGTTGAAAATTATCACTTTTTAGCCATTGATTGAAGCGATCGCGCAATCGATTTGCTGAAATTTTACACTGCTGTAGTCGTTCGTTGATCGACCCTAATTTAACCACTCGCCTGGGTCTAATGCGGTCTTGTTTTTCAATGCCTCTAAACTCGGATTCCCAATGGTGGGTGAGTTGTTGTAACAGTTCTATATTAGGAGGTAAATTACCTTTAATTCGTCCTAAAAAACGTCCCTGACTGTCAGAGATATTGAGGGAAACTCGAAATCCTATTTCCCAAGTGCCATCAAGTTCGAGGATGACTAATTTATCCATCATTCCCTTTAAATAATAAACTGCTCAATAATGCTAAATTCCCCTAGGGCTACTTTAACACTAAAATGTTCGCCGGGTTCGCCACTAAATTGAAATTCTAATCCTTCACTTCCTCCGGCTTCGGCTTGCATGACGGCGCGATCGCGTTCGTCTAATATAATCAGTTGTAAGTCTGGGGGAAGGTAGTTATGATTACCGGGAAGTAACTCTACAGAAATGTCGAGATCGGCTTTATTATTTGAGATCAATCCGACCAATAAAGCGACGCGATCGCCATTTTTTTCGAGGTTAATTAATTTGCCCCGTTCGACTTTCACCGGATCGGGTTTACGACTGCGTAAAACTGCCGTACTCCTAAACCCAAATGCGAGGTTTTGTTGAGGAGAATGACATAAATTTTCTAGGGTTTCCCAACCGGAATCGACAACATTATTCAACCAATGACTCAAGCAAATTGCTGTGTGAGTTATTGGAGAAAGTGCTGAAGGGGAGGCTATAGGTTGATGTAAATGTTCGAGGAATTCATCGAGGGATTGCAACTCCTGAAAAGTAATCTTTTCTTGGGTAACTTTGGTGACAAAGCCGAGTAAATCAGCTTGGGTTAACTCAGTATTGAATTGAACGGCAATGTAACCTTGACGATCTTGCCAAACTTCTGGGGGAACTGTCATATAGTCTACATTGGGTAACACAAATCGACATTCGAGTATCCCCCAATCTTTTATGGTTAAATGGGCAGTTTCGCTCAAGGCTTGTAGCAATAATTGATCGAGATCGCGATCTCGATTTTCTGTCTCAAGTCCCAAGCAGTTCAGATAATACTTCACCGCATAAATGGCAAGTTGATTTAAATATACTTGCTTGGCTTTGTGCGGATTTGTATAATGCTGATAATATCGCTGTGCTTGTTGATGAGCCGTTCGAGATAAAGGGACAGTAAAGGAGTTTTCTGGCATAGTCATGGACTTGAAAATAATCAAAAATACAGAGAATTTAGCACAAGATACAGATTACTTCAGGATTGAATTAATTTGGGTTTAAGTTTGAACGTCAACCCCAAGTTTTTAACTCTTGACTGAAGGAAAGTTGGATGGTTGGTTAATCAACTCCAATATCTGTTATCTGTTGGTCTCTACTGATTACTCGCGATTTCCCCTAGGGTTTTACGCATCTGCCATGGAAATTAATAAAACTTTACACGTCATCTTATGGATAGGTTGGGAATGAGGAGATATACTCAAAACCGCCCCCTGACCTGATAAGATAACGCCATGATGGGATCGCACCCTCAAAAGTCTGTATTTATCGCGACAGAACCGTTAGGCTTGGCAGGAGAAGCGGGAGAACAACAGGTTTGGGAGGCAATTTGTCAAGGATTTGAGTCACGCAACTGTATGGGTTATTGGCGTTACCCCATCTTTTCGACTCAGGGAGATTTTCGCAAAGAACCGGATATTCTCATTCTTGACCCAGAAGGCGGTGTAATTGTTATCGAGGTCAAATCTTTCAAAATCGAGCAAATAGAGGGCATTTCCGGGCATTTATGGCAGTATAAGCAGTATTTTACCCCAACAGGCAACCCCTATCAACAAGCCGAACGGCAACTTTTTGCCTTGTTAAAATATAGCGATCGCGAACCGCAATTACAAGGCCAAGTCCTCGGTCGTGCCTTGATTGCCCTACCCTACATTACGTGCAAACAATGGCAAGAAAAAGGGTTTCACCGCTTACCAACATCTCCCCCAATTTTGTTTGTAGAAGACTTAGAAACTCCAGAAAAGTTAAGTTCTAAAATATTAGCGATACCCCCCTTAAAACTGGGAAATTCTCTTTCTCAAAAACAGTGGGAATTGTTACTCGCTGTGGTAGGAGGGACGGCTTTATATCAACAACCCAACTATCGGGTTTATAGTCGCGATCGCACCCGCGGCCATATTTTACATCAAATGCGCGATCGCACCCTCCAACTCGATTTTCATCAAGACCGTATTGCCAAACAAATTCCCCCTGGTCCCCAACGGATTCGCGGAGTCGCAGGGTCAGGAAAAACCATTGTTTTATGCCAAAAAGCCGCCCATATTCACCTCAAATATCCCCATTGGCAAATAACATTAGTTTTCTTTTCAAGAAGTTTATATCCTACCATTACAGCTCAACTCGATCGATGGTTGCGTCACTTCAGCCAAAATCAAATGGGTTATGACCCCAAAAACCGCAATTTGCGCGTCCTTCATGCTTGGGGTGCAAAACAGCAACCGGGATTTTATAGTTTGATGTGTCGCGAAGCCGGGGTTTCTCGTTTGGTTGCGAATCAAACCCAAAGTAAACAGCCCAATGAAAGCCTCGCTGAAGCTTGTATTGACCTCCTCAAACAAGCCGCAATTCCCCAAATTTTCGACGCAATTCTGATTGATGAAGGTCAAGATTTAGTGGTCGATACTTGCAAATATGAAGGGAAACAGCCCTTCTACTGGTTAGCCTATCAAGCTTTACGTCCGGCTGACCCCGCACATCCTTCTCAACGGCGTTTAATTTGGGCTTACGACGAAGCCCAAAGCTTGCAAAGTCTAGCCATTCCTTCAGCCAGAGAGTTGTTTGGGGATGACCTGGGCCACCTCGTAAGCGGTCAATATCGCAACGGTATCCCGAAAACCGAAATCCTGTCTCGCTGCTATCGCACTCCCCACGCCATCTTAACCGCAGCCCACGCGATCGCCATGGGATTGTTACGACCGCATCGGATTTTAACGGGACTAACTCATAGTCAAGAATGGCAAGCTTTGGGTTACAAAACAACGCCAGCAGGCCAATTTTTCCCCGGAGATACAATTACCCTTCAACGTCCATCGAGTCATTCTCCTAACCCCATTCCCGAATTATGGGGACAAGATTACATTCAGTTTAAAGTCTGGGCTTCGCGACAACAAGAACTCTCAAATTTAGCGCAAAATTTAATTCAAAATTTACGTTACGACGGCTTGCGGCCCAGCCAACAAATTCTCGTTATTGTTTTGGGTTCTCATTACGAAGCGAAGAAATTAGAAACTCAAGTCGCTAATTTTCTCATGCAGCAGGGACTTGAAATTTATATTCCCGGAACTGCCGATTATAATATACTCCAAGTTGACAAAACGAATTATCATCCCAATCAGTTTTGGTGTGACGGTGCGATTACGATTTCGCGTATTCATCGCGCAAAAGGCCATGAAGCGGATATGGTTTATCTAGTTGGCTTAGATTTAATTGCTCAAGCTGAAAGTAATTTACACCTCCGCAATCAGTTGTTAGTGGGTCTAACTCGCGCGAGGGGATGGGTTCATATTAGCGGTATTAATGCTTATCCTTTATATGCAGAATTGCGTCAAGTCTTACACAATCGCGATACCTTTACCTTTCACTACCAAAACCCACCACAACGGGAAATTATGGTTACAGATGCGGGGGAATTGTTGTCTCGATATGCAAAAGGCGATCGCAACTTTTGTTATGCCAACTTAGAAAATATTGAATTGCCCCAAGCCCAATTACCCGGTATCGATCTCATTGGTGCAAATCTGCGGGGGGCTAATCTACAAAATGCGAATTTAGAAGGGGCTAAATTAGTCACAGCCGATTTAGAAAAAGCGGATTTAACTGGGGCAAATTTACGCAAAGCGAAGTTAATTGGCGCAAATTTAGAGAATTGTAAAATGGATGGGGTGAATTGGGATTTGTCCGATTTTGAGGATTTATAAACTCGGTAAACCAGGTAAAATAAAGTTAAGATTATTGCCAAGAAATTGATTAATTGGTATTAGTTGAAATAGGAAAATAGAAGGGCAGGATTGACAAATTCAGAATTTTGGCATAAAATCAAAAGTCAAATGGTAAATTGGCGCAAATTGTAGCTACTAGCGCGACACATCTTAAGCGGTGGGTTACGGCAGTAGGTTGGGTTGAGGTTACGAAACCCAACAACATTTCATGTTTCTAGGGGTTTCCCCGTCCAAGCTTACGCTTTGTTGGGTTTCACCTCGTTCTACCCAACCTACAGCTAATACCAAATCCGGTTTCGATACACCGTCTATCCCATTGACCCGCCCACGGATTGAAATCCGGGGCTAATATGGCAAAGTCCGCCCTTGCGGACTAAAAAATAAGTGGGTTTTGGTAATCGGATTTAGTATAAAGCACCATTTAAGGTGTGTTGCGCCACTACGCGCTACGCGCTTTCAACGGTTTTGTCAGTCAACTCGACGCTGTTACCAAAAATTCTGGGTTTCAGGTTCCCCGTCCTTCGGTGTAGTTGTGAAAACAAACTTGTGCGTCCGGGCAGGGCGTATCTTGGGGAAGAAACCAAGAGATAAAACGCTCGCGCTCGTCGGTAGGCGCGGGGATTAAGGGGAGGATATTTAGGTATCTGTTGATCTGAGGTCTAGCGTCTAGGCAATCTGAAAGAAACGAGAATCCTCGACCGTTTACGGCGAGGAGTTGTCAATGTGCCTTAAACAAGCGCATGGCATTGAAAGTCACCAGCAAAGAAGACCCCATATCCTCTAAAACCGCGACGGGTAAACCAATAACGCCTAACAGTCCCAAGACCACAAAAGTCCCATTCAGCACCAAAGCAATGACAATACTTTGCTGAATTACAGATAGCGTCCGACGACTCAATTGGATGGCAGAAGATAAGCGTCGCAAGTCATTTCCCACCAGTACCACATCCGCCACTTCTAAGGCAACATCAAGCTTACCCACCGCGAAACTAACATCCGCCGCCGCCAAAGCTGGGGTATCATTAATCCCATCTCCCACCATGCCTACTCGGCCCGTAGAACGCAATTTTTCGATGGTGTGTAACTTATCTTCTGGCAGTAATTCGGCTTCTACCTGATTAATTCCGACTTGTTGGGCTATTTTTTGAGCAACAGAAGATTTATCCCCCGTTAACATCATAATCTGCTGAAATCCTAGCTTTTTAAGGGAGTGAATTGCCTCAGTTGCTTCTAAGCGAATACCATCAGCCAATGCGATCGCGCCAATTAATCCGGTATGAGTACCAATTAAAACCGGAGTTTGCCCGCGATTTTCAATTTGAGTTAATAAGGATTCCGCGTCAGGAGAAAGTTGAATCCCTTTATCTTCAAATAAGCGACGATTGCCCACACCATACACGGTTTGCTTCAATTGCGCCCAAATGCCCTTACCCGGAATTGCGGTAAAAGATGCAGGGGTTTCTAACGGCAAAGCTTGAGTTTGAGCGGCAGTCACGATCGCGTTGCCCAAAGAATGCTCTGATTGTTGTTCGAGGGAAGCCGCTATCTGTAACACCTTCTTTTCATCTACAGAATCGAGAGCATAAACATTTTCAACCCCAGGCATTCCCTGAGTAATCGTACCTGTTTTATCAAAAGCTAAAGTCTTCAATTGTCCGGCAGTTTCTAACGCATGTCCTCCTTTGAATAAAACCCCCTGACGAGTCGCTGCACCAATGGCACTAATAAGAGAAACCGGGGTAGCAATCACCAAACCACAAGGACAAGCAATAACCAACAACACCAAAGCTTTATAAAACCAGGGTTGGAAAGGGGCATTGAGCAACAAAGGCGGCACTAAGGCAACTCCCGCAGCCAGTAGCAACACAATCGGCGTATAAACCGCAGAAAAACGATCCACCCATTGCTGAATCGGTGCGCGGCTTTCTTGGGCTTTTTCAACTAAATCAATAATACGAGCAACCGTGGTATCTTCTGCCGTATGGGTCACTTCCACTTCTAAAAAGCCCGTTTGGTTGAGGCTTCCGGCAAAAACTTGCTCTCCTTGTTCCTTATTTTCTAAAACCGATTCTCCCGTAATCGGAGACTGGTCCACCGCACTCGTCCCCGCAATCACGTTACCATCGAGGGCAATGCGCTGTCCCGGACGAATGGTTAACACTTCCCCCAGTTGAATCTGTGCAACCGGAATATTCACTTCTTGCCCGTTGCGCTTTACCGTCGCGATCGCCGGGGTTAAGTCCATTAAATCACGAATGGCGTTGCGCGTGCGACCCAGGGCATAGGTTTGCAGAGTTGTGCCGAGGGCAAACAGGAAAATCACCAAAGCCCCCTGAAACCATTGATTTAAAATCGCTGTCCCCATTGCTGCTAAAGTCATGAGTAAATTCATGTCTGCCCGTTTGAGCTTTAGGGCAATCCAAGCCGACCGCAAAATCGGGATAAGACCGATTATTAAGCTTAGGGCGTAAAAAGCGCGACTAATGAGAATCAGCGACAAGAGATGCTGGGCAATTAACCCGAAAATCAATCCTAGCCCGCTTAAAAGCACCGTTTGTCCGCGACGAGTTTTCAGCCAAAATTGCCAACCCCCAAGGGCAGATGGGGCAGATTTAGCCGCTTGGGTGGCTTCGGGTTCAAGGGTATAACCCAAATCGGTGACTCGCTTCAAGATATCGGCTTCACTCAGTTGTTGGGGATCGTAGTGGACATAAAGCCGTTCTGAAGCAAAATTAACCGTGGCGGTGGTAATGCCGGGTAATTCTTCTAAATTCTTCGCAATGGTCTTGGCACAGCCGCCACAGTCCATGCCTTTGACTTGGGCTTGTAGGGTTTTGGCCGCAGCTAATTTCAGATCGTAACCCAAGGCCGTGACGCGATCGCAAATTGCCGCTTCTTGGACTTGCTGAGGATCGTAAGTCACCTTAAGCTTTTGGCTGGCAAAACTGACTTGCGCTTCTGTGACACCCGAAAGCTGTTCTAAATTCTTGGCGATGGTTTTAGCACAACCGCCACAGTCCATACCGCTAACCTGTGCCTGTAAGGTTTTGAGTGCTGAAGATGCGTTCATTGGCATAGCCCTACGAAAAATTGTTGCTGGCTGATAGCAAACATATCAGTACCAAGTGATATATAATATATCATCGATGGCTGATATAATGTTCAGACATTACCAATTGCTAATTTACCCATGATAAACGGCATCCAAACCGCCGATTTGAAGGCCAAGCTATTTCGAGGATTTGCCGATCCTTCCCGCCTGTCAATCCTCAACACCCTACGCCATGGCCCCCTCACGGTAAGCCAAATTGTGCAACAAACCCATTTGACCCAACCTAATGTCTCAAATCACCTCAGTTGCCTGCGTTGCTGCCATTTGGTTGTGCGGGAATCCCAAGGGCGGTTTATGTATTATGAACTTGCCGATCGCCGCATTGCAATACTTTTAGATTTAGCCGACGAACTACTCATCGATGTTGCCAAAGGAGTTCGTTATTGTTCTCACTACACCGAAAAAAGTTAGGAGTAGACAAATTTGATATAACTTCATCGAATCGGCAAATTCTAGATAAGCCCTAAATACTATCGGTAATGCTACTAAAATTAAACCCTTTTACCTTCGCACCGGGAGCGATAACATTACCATAGCGTTTCACCTGACTCACCGCTTCAACATCCCGTAATAAATCGGGAATCGTTTGATTAAAGCGTAAATTTTTAATCGGGTACGCAATCTTTCCATCCTCAATCCAAAACGTACCATCCCGCGTCATTCCCGTCACTTCGCAGGTACGCGGATTAACATCGCGCACATACCAAGCCCGATTGACTAAAATGCCCCGTTCCGTTTGAGCGATTAAATCGGCTAAACTGGCACCTGAGCCAGACATTACCAAAGGAGAGAAGCTTCCTGTGGGCTGATTTCCAGTTTTTTGCGCCCAATAGCGACTATAGGCGAGATTTTGAGGAATCCCTTTGTCTGCTATGGTAAGGGGGGTATTGGGTAAGCCATCGGTGAAGAAACGACGACTTTGCAATAAAGGATGATCCGCTTGTCGTTGGAGGGTGACCAGGGGGCTGAATAGGGCTTCTCCGAGGCGGTTTCCTTCTCCGTCGGAACGACTCATAAACGAGCGACCTTCATCGGCGGCTCTAGCATCAAAGTTACCCCAAGACAGCCAAGAAATAAAGGTGGCCATGGCGGCATTGTTGAAAATGACCGGATACACCCCCGGTTGAATCGAGCGGGGATTGCGGGCATTTTGGGCCCGTTCTATAATGGTTTCGGCGGTGGTGCGTAGGGGTAAATCGTCGATCGCGATCGCGGTGTCGCTACTCCAAGCCGAACCGTTATCAATGCGAGCGGTAAAATGAAAGTTAGCCTCGGTTTGGCGATCGCAAGCCCGCAACCCCAAAGAATTACCAATTGCCAGTAAATCAACGTCTGTACTCAGCTTTCCTGAGCCGTCAACCCCTGCTTTTTGGCTGAGACGACAAATTTGCTCTAAACGCTGACCTCGCGTTATTGGCGCAATATTAGCGGTTTCAGCATCAAAGCCAGGAGTCCGATCCTCATAATCTTGGGGAGGGAGTAAAGGAGTCCATTCGGGATCGTCGGGAGCAAAACGCGCTAATTCTTCCGAACGTTGGAGAGTTTGCGCGATCGCATCTGTATCTAAATCTGTCGTAGCCGCAGAGGCGCATTTCTGCCCAAAATAACTGGTTATAGTCAGTTTGAGGCTGGTTTTGATGACATTTTGACTAATTTGATTTTCCGAAAACCGGGTTAAGGCTGACTCTCCTGCCGATAAGCGGACAAATACGCCTTCAGCTTGAGATTGCTGAATCACTGCATCGATGAGGTCTAAGGCTTGCTCGGAATTCAACAATTGCCCTTGCGTCGCGATGGCCATAAGTACAACTTCCAACTCCCAAGAATTATTATTATTTTAAGGGAGAGTTGTATCCATGGGGAATTTTAACCTGCGACGAAGGAAGCGGGGGGATACACCGTGTAAGCTAAGTGCATGGGATAGCCATAGCGAGAGTAGATTGCATCCACATGACGTAAAGCCGTTTCGCGGTTGGTATAGGTTTCGATCGTGCGATGCTGGCCTTTAGAATTTTGAACGCGAACTTCCCATTGCATAGTAGATATCCCTTTGTTTCAAAATGTGCTGAACTCAGTAGTAGGTTTTCAACTTTATGAAGTTTTGATGAACTTGTAACTTGATTTCATCATATCCTGCTTAACTTTACAATGCCTTCCGTAAAAATAACGAATTTTTAAAGGTTTTGTAAAGGGGAGATGGCGATCGCGATTTTCGCTGAAAGTCAGTTAGTCTTTAGGGTCAAATTTTGCATATAAAATTACGTCACTTGTCGTAAAACTAAAAGAAATACAACCTAAGAGAGAAAAATTGTTGATTTTGGAGCTTGGATTTAGATTATCTGTCTTAAGACGTAAATTTCCCTTTTTTGACAAGATTGTTGGCTCGTTGAACAAGACGCGATGCGAGGCACAAATCTGTAAAATCCGCGATCGCCCCTCCGATTTTGAGCCAAGTCACCTATGTAATTCAGTATAAAAACATACATTTATACGGTAAACTCAGATCGTCCTTCCCGATGGATAAAGGGTAGGAAACCCCCACCCCTTACCGAAAATTTTGGGAATTAATACCAACGGCGCGATCGCGACTTCATCAACACTTTAAGATTCTCGTACCAACAACAAACCAAACCAATCCTTGGGATCGCACCATGTCTGCGTTGTTTCCCAACCTTGCGATCGCAAGTATGCAGACATCTGTTCTAGATCGAACTTGCGGGAAATTTCCGTTAAAATGCGTTCCCCTCCGTGAAAGTCCACCGTCAAATCCAACGTATCCAAGCGTACCGTACAATCGTGATGGCAATGCAGATACATCTCAATCTGCGCCGCCTTCTCATTGTAAATCGCTTCGTGGCTAAACCAATCCAAATTAAAATTACCGCGAAAGCGCCAATTCAGGTGCGCCAGCATATTCAAATTAAACGCCGCAGTCACTCCCTGACTGTCGTTATACGCCGCTTCTAACACTTCTTTCGGCTTTTGTAAATCCAACCCCAGTAAGAAATAATCCCCCACCGACAAGCCATTTTTAACTTGTTGGAGGAAGCGATCGCAATCTTTTGGGGTAAAATTACCCAAGCTACTCCCCAGGAAAAACATCATCCGCGTCGGCACCACGGGGGGTTCTAAATGGGCTAACGCCTCCTCATAAGTTCCCACCAAACCGCGAACGTGCAGCGTCGGATAATCCGCCAACAACTGCCGCGCACTTTCCTCTAAAATCCCCCCACTCACATCAATCGGGAGATAATGCAACGGCGACTGCAAACCCTGATAAGCATCCAACAGCAAGCGAGTTTTCGTCGAACTACCGCTTCCGAGTTCCACCAACTCACAAGCCCCCGTACAACGGGCAATTTCCGGCGCATACTGTTCTAAAATCCAAGCCTCTGTCCGAGTCGGATAATATTCTGGCACCTCACAAATTTGCTCGAACAACTGCGAACCCTTATCATCATAAAAATAACGCGGCGGTAGGGTTTTCGTCATTTGTACCAACCCCCGCATCACCTCCTCACCATCCCCCGTAGGACGGGTTTCTTGAGACTGACTGAGATAGTGAACGCTGAGGCGTTTTTCCGAAAAAATTAGTGATTCCGCGATCGCGTCCGATAACCTTGACATAATCCCTCTTGAATGCTTTATAGATGCTAATTTTGCTCTATCTGCACCATAACAAGATTGGGTTAAGTAAGAGTAGGGTCATAAGAAGGATTTTAGATTTTCTGAGGTCGTAAATGAGAAACCCGGCAACATAACAACTGTTATGCCCAACATAATAACTGTTATGTTTTTAGCGTAGTTTTTAGCGTAGGGTGGGCATCGCCCACCATCTCTACCTTTGAGGCTTTAGTAGGGTGGGTTAGGCGGCTAAAATTCTTGATGTGACCGCAATCTAGCAATCCGCCGTAACCCACCGTTTAAGGTATGTCACGCCAGTAGGGTGGGCATTGCCACCCCTGTCAAGGTGATGATCTGTACTACTATTTCTATTGATAAGGTCGTTTTTTGCCATTGACTTGTTTGTATCAGGGTTGTATTGGGGGGACTAGCCCCCCCAAACCCCCAACAGTGCGCGTTCCCTTGCG
>JBKHDX010000096.1:0-16400 GCA_046541115.1 Spirulinaceae cyanobacterium
AGGGGCATTAACTGGCTGTCTGGGACAGGATTGGGACTGAATCCTTGCAGGGTTGCGCCGATCGCGATCGCGGGGAATAGAATAAGATTAGCCAGCAACCAGTGAATATGGGCAGTTTTGGTGAGGACGACTGGGGTTAAGTTGAAGATATTTTCCCGGTTTTGCTTTTGTAAGAATGCCGCTAAAATGCGATATAAAATCGCGATCGCAACGGCAATCCCCGCGAGAATAATAAAACCGTCGATAATATTGCCTGCGGGGGCTTGTAACATGGGATAAAGGGCTAATTCGTACCAGCCCACAGAAACCAATCCCAAGCCGAAACAAGCGAGAATTTGCCCTTGAGAATAGCGACGACTGACTCCAATTGTGACAACGGCAAAGCTGAGGGTAATGAGTCCGGTGTAAGCGGTAAAGTAAAAGGAATCTAGCCTTAGTAATAAGCCAAAGCCTGCGTAAATAAGAGGTAGATATTTTAAGCTTTTGAATTTATTTAGGCTTTGATAACGAGAAATTGCAATTTCTGTGGCAATTAAGCTAATAATGCCTAAAATACTGTTGGCTGCAATCAAAATTAAAAGATTATTCGCGGTAATGCCGACAATCTGGATGAGGGCTAATTCGAGGGTTGCGGCAATTCCCAGCCAAGTCCATTCTGTGGGCTGTTTGCGGCTACGTCCCGCGATCGCGATTCCGGTTATAATCGCCGCAGCAAAGTAGAGTAAATCGTAGCTTTGGTTGCTGCTAACCCTCGTGAGGGTTAATAATTCCCCAATACAAAGAATTATGCCCCATTGATTTGAAGCGATCGCGTATTTGGGGGCTTTTTGTGACAACACCATTGCCAATCCCCACAAACCCGCAATTACCACAGCAATCAGTAACGCCAAACCGGGATAATCTAAGCTTTCCCAAGCAAGCCGGGCAATAAACGCCAGAATAAAGCCAATATGCAATCCTTTCGCCGAAATTCGCTTGAGATAGCTGACATTGACAATCATCAAGCCCATCGCAACCGCTAAACTAATGAGGGAAGTTTCAACTTGCGCGATCGCCAGCAGTTGTGCAAAAATCAAGGCAACACTACTGTAAGATGCCCTGTACTGTCGCTTTTTAGCATTAGATAACTTCGCAGTTGCCGTTAAAGTCAGGGGAGTCAACAGCCACAACAATCCCCACTCATAAACGGCATTTTCAGCCAAAGCATTCAATCCCAGTAAGACGTAACTTCCCCCGGCTAAAACAAAGCCTAAAACCCAACAGGTTTCGTACCAATAAGGATTTGCAAGGGGACGTTGTTGGGTGGAAATTGGCCATTCGATGACCATAAATCCGAGTAAAATTGCTGCCCAAATTGCCAATGATAAATTAGGAGAAATACTGTTAATAACTGAAAATACAGCAAGTAAACTAAAAATATGAGCCAGATAAGTTAATAATCGTTGAATCGAGCGATTTTGCTGGCTGACGACCATAAAAACAATGGCCAGTAAACTTAAATTGAGCGATCGCAATACCGCATCCCCAGACGCAATTCCCGTCCAAATTCCGCTTAAACTTAAAACCAGAAACTCTGTCCAGTGGGTTAATTGCGGTTGGTTTTGACGTTGGAAAGTAGCTGCAACTCTAAGAGTAAGGAAACTATAAGCAAAAATCGCGATCGCAATGAAAATATTACCAAAATCTGCGTATCCCGTGAAATTATTTAAACTCGCGATCGCACTTTCTCGCATCCCCAAAGGCAGCAATTGAGGAATTAAAAAAGTAACAATTAAACCAATAATAAAAACGAAAGTAACATCGCCCCGTCGATTGTAACGAGAAACGCGACGATAAAAAAAGTGTAACCCCAAACCGCCGATCGCGATCGCCTGCCAAGGAATCGTTGCTGCGATCGCAACTCCCCCCATCAGTAGTAAAATAATTCCACCAATCGCCTGATAAACCGCCGACAAAAGGGGTGAATCTGAGTCTAACCCTTCTGCGGCTAAAACCCAAGCCCCAATCCCCACAGCCAAACTTAAAGCCTCTGCATCGAGGGATTCGATCCAAAAACCGCGAAGCAGCAGCAGTCCTAAAACAAATAAAACAAAGCCTTTTCCCTGATGCTGTAACTCTCCAAAACCGCGCAGAAAAATTGCCGTAGCGATCGCGAGACTGTAGGTACTAATCCAGGGAATAATCGGGATTTGCCAACCCCAATGTAAAACACTTCCCGCCGCAAAAATCCCCAAAGCCAGGGGAGAAAAAGTAAACAAAGACCGACTGAAAATAAACGCGATCGCCCCTAAAGCAATCGTCGCGATCGCCCCCACCATTATACCCAGGGGACTTGCGGCCAATTCTAAAGCATCCATGGCCCAGAAATTCACCGGAATCAACAGCAACGCGATCGCCTGTAGGGTTTTGGCCGTCAGTTGCAACTGTTCGTCTCGCTGAAGTTGCCAACCGACTCCCGCAAAAATCAGGGTATACGCCCCCAAAATACCATACTGTCCCGCCGCCGGAAAGCGATCCCACTGGGTTGCTGCCAAAACCGCCGACGAGACAATCGTTAAAAATATGCCCAAAAATAGCAGCCAGCGCACGCTAATTTCATTTTTGAAAGATTGAAACCGACGTTCGATAACATTGGGCTGCGCCGCTAAATTTGGCATTCTGGGGGACTTTTTAACCGTCTCATCCCTGCTTATCGCAACTGCCTTTGCTAAGGAAGGTTGTCGCAATGGTTCTGAGCTAACCTGAACCAAAGGCGTTGGTAGCGGACAGGTTAGATATTGCTGACACAAACGCTGAACTTGAGACTCGCTAATCAAGCCCAACTGTAACCATCGATCTAAACCCGTCAACAATTGGGGATGAGAAGCCCGGACTAAAATTGCAATATGGGGGGAAGTGCGATCGCCATTCACGATAAAATCCTCTGGGAATATACCTAAGTAATAACCGTAATGCGATCGCTCACCGCATAATAAAAGGACACTTTTTCAAGCGATCGCATTTTTCATCCCTCCACAGAAAGAGGCGCAATTTCCAAAAGTTTAGAAAAATTTTAGCTCTAACCGTTCTTAATTTCTAAAATCTAAAAATAACCTGCAAAAAAAACGACTATTCAGCCTTTCCCTTCAAAATGAACCGTTAGGAGCATCGTCATCTCATCTTTTTCAGCCCAAAAGTTAAATATTGACTATCGTCGAAATTGCGTCGTGAAATCTATCAATTTAGCGTTGAACTACCTTGCCTTGAGTTGTTATACCCAAAAATAGGTCGGATTCAATTTACAAATCGCTGTTTTTTTCTACTTTTAGGAAAAGACTGTCAATTTTGAGCCACCACATCACATCGATTGCCCAACCCAGCAATCCGTGAAGCCTTTTTTCTCGGCTACATCCAGATTTTCTCAACAATCATAAATAAAGGAAACCTCTATGTCTTACTTGATCGAGACAATCGTTAACTCTGACGAAAAAAATGACTTACGCGAATTTGCCAGCCAATTGCGAGTCAGCGATCAACATTACCTACTGCGTAACGATATCCTCAACGCCTTCAAAACCTTTTGTGACAACAACAAAGACGAAAAATACAGTCAAACCTCTCGCTTGAGTAAACTCATTTACTACACCCAAGAGATTATTCTCGAACAAGAAAGCCTCTGCCTGATTATTCGTCCCAAAATCGCCAAACAAGAAACTTATCGCGTATTTTTGTCCGAACTGACCATCGAACCCCTAACCATAGAACAACTCTTAGACGTTCGCGATCGCTACGTCAACCAATTCCGTCCCGAAGAAGGCGATGTCTTTGAAATGGACTTTCAACCCTTCTACGACTACTCCCCCACCCTCCGCGACCCCAAAAACATCGGTAAAGGCGTACAATTTCTCAATCGCTTTCTCTCCAGTAAACTCTTTCAAGACCCCTCTCGCTGGCAAGAAGCCCTCTACAACTTCCTCAGCCTCCACAGCTACAACGGCGTAACCCTCCTTATTAACGGTCGCATTAAAGGCAGTCAACAACTCTCCGACCAAGTAAAAATTGCCCTCAGCCGTGTAGACGAATTTCCCCCCGATACACCTTATGATGAATTTCGCTACGATCTACAAGAACTCGGTTTTGAACCCGGCTGGGGCAATACCGCAGGCCGCATTCACGAAAGCCTCGAAATCCTCGACGAACTCCTCGACTCCCCCAACGATGAAAGCCTAGAAGCCTTCCTCTCCCGCGTCCCCATGATTTTCCGTATCGTCTTAGTCTCGGTTCATGGGTGGTTTGGCCAAGAAGGAGTCCTCGGTCGTCCCGACACTGGGGGTCAAGTCGTCTACGTCCTCGACCAAGCCCGCAGCCTCGAAAAACAACTCGAAGAAGACATTGAACTTGCGGGTCTCGACGGTTTCAACGTCGAACCCAAAGTTATCATCCTCTCGCGACTCATCCCCAACAGCGAAGGAACCCGCTGCAACGAACGTCTCGAAAAAGTCCACGGAACCAAAAACGCCTGGATTCTCCGGGTTCCTTTCCGCCAATTTAACCCCAAACTGACCGACAATTGGATTTCTCGCTTTGAGATTTGGCCGTATCTCGAAACCTATGCCCTCGATGCCGAAAAAGAACTGTATCGCGAATTTCAGGGCATTCCCGACCTCATCGTCGGCAACTACTCCGACGGCAACTTAGTCGCATTCCTTCTCTCGCGACGCTTAAAAGTCACCCAATTTAATGTTGCCCACGCCCTCGAAAAATCAAAATATCTATTCAGTAACCTCTACTGGCAAGACCTCGAATCTAACTATCACTTCTCCCTGCAATTCACCGCCGACCTCATCGCCATGAATGCAGCCCAATGTATTATCAGCAGTACCTACCAAGAAATCGTCGGCCGTCCCGATAGCGTCGGTCAGTACGAATCTTACGAAAGCTTTACCATGCCCGATTTATACCACGTTGTCACGGGTATCGAGCTATTTTCCCCAAAATTCAACGTCGTTCCCCCCGGAGTTAACGAAAACGTTTATTTCCCCTACACTCGTAAAGAAGACCGCAGTCCCGGTCAAAAAGAAAAACTCGAAGAACTCCTGTTTACCCTCGAAGACGAACAACAAGCTTTTGGCCAACTCGACGACCCCAGCAAACGCCCCATCTTCTCCATGGCCCGTCTCGACCGCATTAAAAACCTAACCGGGTTAATGGAATGTTTCGGGAAATCCCCACAATTGCAAGAACATTGCAACTTAATTCTCGTTGCGGGTAAAATCCACACCCACGAATCCACCGACAACGAGGAACGAGAAGAAATCGAAAAGATGTACCGCCTCATCGAGCAGTACAATCTTTACAACAAAATTCGTTGGTTAGGGGTTCGCTTACCCAAAGATGAATCTGGGGAAGTGTATCGCGTCATTGCTGACCGTCACGGAGTCTTTGTTCAACCGGCGTTGTTTGAAGCCTTTGGTTTAACTATTCTAGAGTCGATGATTTCTGGCTTACCCACCTTCGGAACCCAATTCGGAGGGCCCCTTGAAATTATCCAAGATGGGGTCAATGGTTTCTATATCAACCCGACAAATTTAGAGGAAACCGCCAACAAAGTTCTGCAATTTGTCGAAAAATGCGAACAAAATACCAGTTATTGGTACGAAATCTCTAATAAAGGGATGGATCGGGTTTACAGTACCTATACCTGGAAAATTCACACCACTCGCTTGTTATCCCTTGCCCGGATTTACGGCTTCTGGAACTTTACTTCCAAAGAAGAACGAGAAGACTTATTACGGTATATCGAGTCCTTGTTCTACCTGATTTATAAGCCAGGGGCAAAAGCCTTACTCGAAGACCATCTTTCTCGTTAGAAAACCGTAGTGCCGTGACACACCTTAAACGATGGCTTACAGCGGATGGCTAGATTGCTGTCATAGCTTAGGTTTTAGCCGCCTAACCCACCTACGCACTTAGCCTCATTTTAGCTGTGTCGTGGCACTATATTGCTGAATCATTGCCAATCAGGTTAGAAAAGTTAGTAGAGCGTCTTATCTAGAAAACCAATAGTAATTGACTCGACATAACGATGGGTATAGACGTAGAAATTATCGAACGAGACGGGCGGCGTTTTGTGGCCGCCGAACAATGGACGGTACAAGACTGGCCGGAAACACCGAGTCAACGGTCTTTGCCGATGTTGACTCTCAAAGATGATGAGTTATTTTTGGTGACTGATACTCTCGGTAATATCACGGGTTCTTTAGATGATGATTCCTCATCGAACATGGGGTTATTTTGCCACGATACCCGTTTTCTCAGCCGTTTGGAACTGCAAATCGAGGGGCGATCGCCAATTCTCTTGAGTAGTAATGCCGATAAGGGCTTTGCACTGACGGTATTGTGCGCGAATCCCCCGATAAAGGAGATTGCGCCGGAAACCGTGGGGATTCACAGGGAAATTGTCATTAATGGCGGTTTCTTTGAGGATATCGAAATTACAAACTATAATACTCACCCGGTTGAGTTTACTTTGTCGTTGAGCTTTGATGGGGATTTTGCCGATTTATTTGAAGTACGCGGCTTTAAACGGCAGCAAAGAGGCCAAAAGCTCAGGGCATTGCCTGAAAAGCTCGATCTCGATAGTATTTCCTCCCTCGGAGACATCCAAAGCGGAGAAATCGCGATCGCGTACCTGGGCGTAGATGATGCTTTGATGGAATCGCGCTTAGAATTTACCCATTATCCCCCCAATCTCTGTCAGGGAAATACCGCCGTTTGGCATTTATCCCTGGACTCCCAAGCCCAATGCAAAATTGGCTATCGCTTGCAAATGTTGACCAACCAAAAACCCACGGTTAACATCGGCGTACCTGCAACTCTGTCTCAAGCCAAAGCCACGCAACTGTTAGACGAGCAAGAATGGTTGCAACAAATTACCCGCATTCGCTCGGATAACGAAACCTTTAATCAAATGTTGGCGCGAGCGGAAAAAGATATCTACGTTTTGCGTCAAACTTTTGATGATTGTAGGGTAATCTCAGCCGGAGTGCCTTGGTTTTCAACCTTATTCGGTCGTGATTCGATTATTGCCGCTTCTCAAACCCTCATGCTCGATCCCCGATTGGCGCGATCGACATTGCAAGTTTTAGCGAAATATCAAGGGAAGCGTTACGATGATTGGCGAGACGAACAACCGGGGAAAATTCTGCACGAAATCCGCTTGGGAGAATTGGCTCGTTGCGGCGAAATTCCCCACACCCCTTATTATGGCACGGTAGACGCAACGCCTTTATGGTTGATGCTTTATGCCGATTATTACGCTTGGACAAACGATCGCGCCTTTTTAGAACAACTGTGGCCCAATGCTCTCGCGGCCATGGATTGGATTGATAGCCAATGCCAAGAAACGGGCTATTTAAGCTATTTGCGGCGATCGCCTCGCGGTTTACCCAACCAAGGTTGGAAAGACTCGGATAATTGCATTGTGAACGGTCAAGGGAAATTAGCCCAAGGTCCCATTGCCTTGTGCGAAGCCCAAGCCTATGTCTACGCAGCCAAACAGCGATTAGCCAAAATTGCCCGTCTCAAAAAACGCCTCGATCTCGCTGAAACTTGGGAAGAACAAGCCAGGGACTTGAAAAACCGCTTTAATCGCGATTTCTGGGTTGATTACTTAGATTTTTGCGCCTTGGCGTTAGACGGAGAAGGCAAACCCGTCGATAGCATTACCTCCAATCCCGGCCATTGTCTCTCCCTCGACATTTTCACCCCGGAAAAAGCCGCCAGCGTTGCCGAGCGTTTGTTAGCCCCCGATCTCTTTAGCGGATGGGGGATTCGCACCCTGAGTAGCGATTCTCCGGCGTATAATCCGATGGGCTATCATGTCGGCTCGGTGTGGCCCCACGATAATGCCATTATTGCCGTCGGGTTGCGATCGCTCGGTTTAGTAGATTCTGCCCTAGAAATCGCCACCGGAATCATCGACATGACCATACAGCAACCCTATCAACGCCCTCCCGAACTGTTTTGCGGTTACGAGCGAGCTGAAGGGAACGCCCCCATTCAGTACCCCGTGGCTTGTTCCCCGCAAGCATGGGCCACAGGCAGTATTTTCCAATTGCTGCAAATGGTGTTGAATATTGTTCCCGACGCACCGAGTAACTACGTTCACATCCTGGACACCACGTTACCCAAATTCCTCAATCAACTCTCGATTCAAAACCTCCGCATTAGTTCAACCTTATTGGATCTAGAGTTTGAACGAGCCGACACCACAACTGCTTGTCGCGTGGTGAAAAAACGGGGCAATTTGCGGGTCGCGATCGAAAGTTAGCAACGCGGAGGCTCTCTGGAGAAGACTTCTTGGCCTGTAAGTTTATCCCCATCTATCAAGGGATGGGGATGAAAGCGTCATTGGTTGTTGATCGTTTGTAACCGTTAAAAAATATCGCTCGGAACTCCAGTTCCGAGCGTTAACATTGAATGACAGCCAAGAAGTTATGCTGCGCGTAGTCTCATCGGTTCGAGGATTTGCTGATATGCCGCTTCGTAACTATCAACCATGGTTTTGATACTAAAGAAGCGTTCGACATATTCGCGACAGTGACGACGGTCAAATTCTAAAGCTTTCGGCAATTGCGCGATCGCGTCTTCGACAGTATCGCAAATCAGGCCCGTTTTGCCGTGGGCAATGACTTCGGGAACAGAACCACAGTTGATGCCAATGACCGGAGTTCCTGAAGCCATCGATTCAATCATCACTAAGCCAAAGGGTTCGGGCCAAGTAATGGGGAATAAAGTTGCCCTGGCATGACCCAGGAAATCGGCTTTTTGAGCGTGGCCGAGTTCGCCAAGATAGATAATCTGCTCGTTATCGATGTGGGGGGCCACTTCCCGTTCAAAAAATTCTCGGTCGATGGGGTCTACTTTCCCCGCCATTTTCAAGGGTAAGCCAACGGCTTTGGCGATCGCGATCGCGCGATCGGGCCCTTTGACGGGAGACATTCGCCCTAAAAAGGCGAGATATGGCGGGTCGTGGGGTTTCTCGATAAATTGATAATCGGCAACAGCAATACCGTTATAAACGGTTCCGGTATAGTTCAGTTGCGGTCCGTCATAGCGTTGGGCATTGCTGATGCTGATAAAGGGTTGTGAGCGGAAATACTCAAAGATTTTACAATTATCCGGGGTAAAGCGACCGTGTAAGGTATGAACCACTGGGGTTTTGAGTAAATGAGCTATGGGTAAAGCCGTAATCCCCGTATGGAAATGAATAATATCAAATTCCGAGGCCAGTTCTTGCACTCGCGCCAATTGCAGCATTTCGTAGGGCGTATATTCTTGAATACTGGGATCGAGACGAGTGGCTTGTTTTACTGTGGCTTCGAGGTGGGCCAGGGTTTGAGAATCCCCGGATGCAAACAAGGTGACTTCGTGGCCGCGACGCACTAACTCATCCGTTAAGTGACCGACGACCAACTCAATGCCACCATAACCGGGGGGAGGAACTCGTTCAAACAGAGGCGATACTTGAGCAATACGCATATTCAAGCTCCTTTGTTTATCTTTTGTAAAGTATGGCTAAACGAAGGGTGTTAGAAGTAGCGAAATGGGAAATATTTGACTTCTAGACCAAAATCATTATATTTCGCTTTGTTACGTCTCTTGTGGATTTGTAACAAATTCTGAATTTAAGGATATTGCCCATTTTAGGGGGAAAGCAAGGCGAGGTAACCGTATTGACTCTTTGGGTTCAAGTCGCGATCGCCGTACTTGTCGAGAAATGAATGCGATCGCTCACCTTAAGCTTGGTCACAACAAACTTTCGCGGTCGGGCAGATCGTATCTTGGATAAGAAACCAAGACATAAAACGCTCGCCCTCGTTGCTCTGGCGGGGATAAGCTCCGAGAATGTCTAGGCATTCGTGGATTGCGAATCTAGCCTATAGGCAACCTGAAAGAAACGAGAATCCCCGTGACTTTAGTCCGGGGAGTTGTCAAACCAACAACCAACAACCAACAACGATTTAGGGATAAAACGCTAACTGTGGTAAGCCGAGGGTTTCTTCCCAACCCATCATAATGTTGAGACATTGTACCGCTTGACCAGATTGACCTTTGATCAAGTTATCAATGGCAGACATAACAATCACGCGATCGGTTCGTACATCTACTTCTACACCGATGTAACATAAGTTTGTACCGACTGCCCATTTGGTTTGCGGGTACACACCATTGGGAAGAACATTCACAAATGGCGAAGAACGATAAAAAGCATTATAAATTGTTAGTAAATCGTCTCGCACTAAACCCGGATCGCGCAGTGTTGCGTAACTGGTGGCTAAAATTCCCCTGACCATCGGAATTAAGTGGGGGGTAAATTGTACCATCACATCATGTCCGGCAAGGTCGCTGCAAACTTGCTCAATTTCGGGGGTATGACGGTGGCCTGCGACACCATAAGCGGTGAGAGAGTTATCGGCTTCTGCGAGGAGTAAATTGGTCTTCGCTTGACGACCGCCCCCAGAAGTCCCGGATTTACCGTCAATAATTACTGTTTCCGGTACAATTAGCCCTTGTTTGAGTAACGGCGCAACGCTGAGTAAACTCGCAGTACAGTAACACCCCGGACAGCCGATTAAATTGGCTTCGCGAATGGAATCTCGATAAAGTTCGGGTAAGCCATAAATGGCGGTTGCGGCGAGATCGCGATCGCGACGTTCTTTTTTATACCAGTTTGTATAAGTATCGAGATTTTCAAAGCGGTAATCTGCGGACAAATCAAGAACTTTACAGCCTTTCTCGATTAACGGGGGAACCATTTCGCAGGCTAACCCGTTGGGTAATCCCAAAAATACTACATCGCAGCGATCGCCGACTACATCTAGATTAATCTTTTCAACCGTCATTTCGACGCGATTACCTAAATGGGGATACAGATCCGCATAAGCTTTTCCGGCGCTACTATCGCCACCAATATAAACTAATTCTACTTGGGGATGGTCGATTAACAGTCTGACTAACTGTACGCCACCATAACCCGAAGCCCCGATAATTCCGACTTTTACCCGATCTGACTCACCCATAACAATTTTGATTCCTTTGTATATTTCGCTTATAGTAGGGTCAACATTTGCTGCATTTTATCAAAACAAGGGATGAGAAGGAGTCACGAATGTCTCGATCTCAAAGTCGAGACATTCGTGACTCAAAAAAACTGAGAGTTTACTCTTTATCCCCGCAATTGTTCAGAGTTTTGATGAATGGGAATGTCTATCGTAAACGTAGTTCCCCAACCTAACTGACTGTTACAATCAATGCGACCGTGATGATGGTGGACGATGATTTGATAACAAATGGACAGTCCCAATCCTGTTCCCTGGCCGACAGGTTTTGTTGTAAAAAAGGGATCGAATAAATAAGGCATGATATTTTCGGGAATCCCCGTGCCATTATCGCTAATTTCGACGATCGCGCGGTTGTTTTTTTGCATTGTCCGAATCCGAATCTGAGGTTGGTCAATCTCAGCCGCAATCAACGCATCAATCGCATTACATAATAAATTCATAAATACCTGATTCAGTTGTCCTCCCTGACCTTCAATTCGGGGTAATGAGCCAAATTCTTGTATAATCCGAATGCCTGGATGATGAGAACTCGGTTTGAGGCGATGTTGCAAAATTAATAAAGTATTAGTAATGCCCTCATGCAAATCGACGGGTTTTACAATGGCTTCGTCGTGGTAAGAAAATTTGCGTAAACTCTGGACAATTGCTTGAATTCTTTCAGTCCCTAGTTGCATCGAGGACAGCACTTTTTCAAGGTCAGATTTAACAAAATTGAGATCGATGGCTTCAATCACTGCTTCAATATCGGCCGTTGGTTGGGGATAATGTTTGTGATATAAAGCTAAAACGTCTAATAGTTGTTGAGCGTATTCACTAACGTATTCCAGATTGCTGTGAATAAAGCCAATGGGATTATTGATTTCATGGGCTATCCCGGCAACTAAATTCCCAATACTGGACATTTTTTCGGCTTGAATGAGTTGAGATTGGGTATTTTTGAGGGTCTGGAGGGTTATAGCGACTTCAGAGGCTTGTTTTCGCTCTCTCACTTCTGCTTGTTTGCGTTCGGTGATATCGTGGGCGCAAGCATAAATTAATTGTTCTTCGGGAAACGCTGAAACCGTCCACAATAACCAGCGAGAAGTCCCGTTGGCAGTTTGATAGCGATTCTCAAAGCTGACCTTTTCTTCTCCTTGAACTAATTTTGCTAATTCTGCTTCAGTTAGGGCGCGATCGCGTTCATCGACGAATTTTAGCATGGGTTGGTCGAGCAATTCTGCTTCTTGATAACCGAGGGTTGCTGTCCAAGCCGGATTCACCCGTTTGAAAATGCCATCAAACCCCGTGATGCACAATAAATTATGGGAAATTACAAAAAAGCGATCGCGTTCTTGTTCGACTTTAAGCCGTTCGGTGACATCTCGTAAAGAAACTAAATAGGCTAATCTATCTTCCCATAAAGTTTCAACAATTTCCATTTCCGCGATCGCAAACTCTCCTTGGGGACGCGGAATTTTTACATAAGTTTGTACCATCCGTTTCGGATGATATTGCGCCCAATTACATAGGGTTGTTTTCATGGTTTCACCCACTTCTTGAACCAATTCTCCAAACAAAGATTGGCCCAACAATGCTGCTAAAGATTGACCGAATAAAAATTCAGCCGCCGGATTCGCAAACTGAACATTTCCTTTATTATCGAGAATTAAAATACTGGTTGTATTATTCGCAATAATACTTCTAAACCGGGCTTCACTTGCCTGTAACTTCCGTTCTAAAACTGCCGGCTCGTGCTGCTCTTGTTCGGAATTATTTTGATAATGAGTTTGAATCCAATCATCATCCCCTGCTAACCAATCAGATAAATCTACCAAGCGATGAATATTATTTTGCGTAATTTCGAGTAAACGTTTGCCATTACTCGATTGTAGATCGAGCTTATTTTGGGTTAATAAACTTAACGCCCCTTGAATTGCGGTCAAAGCGGTTCGGAGTTCGTAAATAACATCTAATCTTCCGTTGAGCGTGAGTACAGGACTGGATACATCGGTTGAGCCGATTGTGCGATCGCGTTCAATCGTAGCTACAGTTGATACAGGATTCATCGGATAAAGTTCAGAATAGCTAAGGGTTGAATAATACAGTTGGGACGAGTTTTAAACTTTGAATGACATTTTGAACAACTCAGAAAATTAAAATATTTCGATTGCCACAGAAAAAATAAAACTATATTTTTCGATTAAAGATTTTTCCCATGGCTTTGATTTAGTCAGCGACTGCGACTATAGAAATAAAAACAACTTAATTTTATAACGCGATCGAGGAAATCACAAAACAATTCAATATTTTAATAAATTTACGCTGTAACTTTACTTAGTATTTGTTAGCAAATATACTATTTTCGTTGATAAGACGAGGTTTTATGGATTGCTAAGTTTTCTCGCCCGTGAGGTAAATTCAAAATCTCAATTTCCGGCCCGCAAGGAATAATTCCCCCAGGATTGAGCGGAAATAAATTACCATAATAATCTCGCTTCACCGCCTCAAGATCGCAAGTTTGCGCCACATCAGGAAGTTGATATAAATCCCGTACATAAGCCCCCAAATGTTGATAATCCTGAATGCGGCGGCGATTGCATTTAAACAAGTTGTAGTAAACAATATCAAAGCGAAACAACGTTGTAAACAAACGGATATCTGCTAGGGTCACAGTTTCGCCAGACAAATAACGAGACGAAGCCAAAACCGCCTCAATTTCATCTAACATGTCAAATAACTCTGTTGTAGCGCGATTATAAGCCTCTTGAGACTGAGCAAAACCACAACGATAAACGCCATTATTAATCGCCGGATAAATCTTCTCATTCCAAGCCTCAATGTCAGCTTGTAACGCTTTAGGATATAAATCGAGATGCGATCGCGTTGCCCAAGCATTAAACTGGGCATTTAACATCACAATAATTTCGGCACTTTCATTATTTACAATCGTTTGAGTCTGAGTATCCCACAACACCGGAACCGTTGAGCGTCCTGTGTAACCCGGTTTTGCCTTTTGATAAAGTTCCGGTAGAGTATGACATCCCTCCGACGCTGCCTCCAATACCCAAATTCCCGCCTCAGATGACGGCTTTGCCACCACCACCTCAATAACATCTTCTAAACCCTTCAACGCCCTCACCACCAGCGTCCGGTGGGCCCAGGGACACCCCATTCCCACATACAGACGATAGCGATTCGCTGCCCCAGGATACTTCTCATCCCCAATGCTGTTACGAAACTGACTTTGCGGCCGTTGATAATCCCCCGTCTTATTGCTTGGGGCTAACTGCGACATCATAATCTGCCACATGGTCGTCCAGACAAATTTTCCCAAACGTACAATCAGACCTGGAGGTAACGATTTTTTCTTCATATTGCTTTAAGTATTTAAGGGTTGGCGAACTTACTGCTTAGTGTAGGAAGGAATCACCATGACCGCATCAGCCGAGGCTTGAATTATGAAGTTATATGAATATAAACTTAAAAAAACTTAGCGTTAAACTGGAAACAAGTGAACTCGCAACTACCACTTTTGTTGAAACCATCCCAACTCAATCTATTATTTGCCGACACCTTGACCTTATTTTGGGGGGAATGGCTCGATTTGCGAGTTCGGATTGCCCAAATCGCAGCAACAGGTTTAATTTCTCCCCTTATCTATATTTTTGCCTTTGGTTTGGGTTTAGGTAGCGCCCTCGATCGCGCCGTGACTCCCCCCGTCGGTGACAGTTATCTCGAATTTATCCTGCCGGGTATGGTCGCTTTATCCTCAATGACGATTAGCTTCGGTGGAACAACCTTTTCGATTTGTGGCGATCGCCTCTACAACAAAACCTTTGAAGAACTTTTACTGCTTCCGGTGCATCCCCTCGCTCTTCACCTCGGCAAAATGTTAGCAGGAATTCTACGGGGTCTCATGACTTCCGGTTCAGTTATTTTAGTCGCCATTCTCTTTACCGGACAATGGTGGAGTTTCCTCAATCCCCTGTTTTTATTGCTTCTCGTTCTGAATTGCGCGGTTTTTTCCGGTTTGGGGGTTATTGTCGGCTTAAAAGTTCAATCCCTCGAAAGTGTTGGACTTTATAACAACTTCTTGATTGTGCCAATGTCTTTCCTCGGCGCAACTTTTTTTGACCCTGCAACCCTTCCTGCTGCCCTCAAAGTGGTGGTGTATTGCTTGCCTTTAACTTATACCAGCATTGGCTTGCGCTCTGCGGCTTATTTGCCTTGGTCGGAGTTTACCTGGTATTCCCTGCCGATTTTGTTTGTCGCCGCGATCGCGCTTTCGGCTTGGGGGGCTTATCAATTCTCCCACCAACGAGATTAAATCTCTCAACGCCATCTTTACTATCAAGAGTCCGAGTCAATCGGACTCTTTCTCTTTATATAGGGCTATGTGAACTTCATACTTATATCCAACCAAGTCGATCGCGTAATCGGCGCACTGCTGGAAATATAATCTACTCCTGTTTCTGCCACTCCCCGAATTGTCGTGAGGGTAATATTACCCGATGCTTCGATTTTGACGCGATCGCTTTGGCTGCGAATCCGCGATACTGCTTCCTTCATATCTTCCGGGGACATATTATCGAGCATGATAATGTCCGCTCCTTCCCTTAAGGCGGTTTCTACTTCCTCTATATGGGTCGTTTCAACTTCAATACTCAGGGGATAAGGAATCACAGCCCGCACCCGCGCGATCGCTTCAGAAATTCCCCCAGCCGCTTGAATGTGATTGTCTTTAATCATCACCGCGTCATCTAATCCCATACGATGATTTTTCGCTCCCCCGATTTGCGTTGCGTACTTTTCGAGGATGCGTAACCCCGGTGTGGTTTTGCGCGTATCGACAAACTGCGTTGGTAAATCCGCGATCGCGTCTACATATTGTTGGGTTGCCGTCGCAATGCCACTTAAACGCATGGCCAAATTTAACGCCACTCGCTCTCCAGTCAGTAGGGCGGCTGTTGCCCCTTCAATCCGAGCCACTACGGTTCCCACGCCACAATGCTCCCCTTCTGTCACCTGGGGCAGAAACTGACTCTCTCTATCTAATAAATAGAAAACACGGGCGGCAATGGGCAACCCCGCGATCGTCCCCGCTTCTTTGACCACCCATTCTGTTGTCCCTGGTTGAGCTGTTGAACTAAAAATAGCCTGGGTAGTGCGATCGCCCCGACCAATATCTTCGACCAACCAACCCCGCAGCATCTCGTCCAACACCACCCACGGCGGTAACGTTCCTAAAACCTTCGACATAACCCAAAAGTCCTCCTCTAGAAAGAAAATCAAAAAAAGTTCAGATGCTCAAAAGTA
>JBKHDX010000097.1:0-16273 GCA_046541115.1 Spirulinaceae cyanobacterium
TCAGTTATCAGTTAACAGTTATCAGTCATCAGTGTTTTGGGCAGTAGGCTTTTTCAGTTATCAGCACCTAAGTGGAACGTTTTCCCGATAATTGACTGGTTTTTTGTTGTTTGTTGTTGGTTGTTTGTTTTTCCTGTATTGCGGGAGGTGTTGTTCCCCAGAAAGATGTCAGAAACTTTGGCCGACAAGAAGTACTTTCAAAAAGACTCAACACCATACCGGGAAGGTATTTCAGCCCCGAAAAGGCCGATTTAAGTTTCTGGAGAGTTAACAGTGTTTGAGGCAGTTACCAATAACCAATAACCAATAACAAAAAAACAGTCAATCATCGGAAAAACGTTATGCCTTAACAACGCGCAGGGTGTTGAGTGTGGGGTCGCTACAGCCGGTTATTTGGCCGCCGCAAGCGAGGATTTGCTGTAAGTCGGTTATGGCTCGATCGGTAATGACTTCTCCAGGCATTAAAACGGGAATACCAGGGGGATAAGGACAGATTAACTCAGCGCTGATGCGATCGCGAGCGTTTTGGCTGGAAATGGTTTCGGTGGGGGCAAAAAAGGCTTCGCGGGGGGTTAGGGCAAGTTGGGGTAAGGTGGCGGGGAAAGGGACAGCATCCAGGCTTAGGGGAGTTTGAGGACGTTGGGCTAAGGTAAGGAATCCTTGACATAAGGCGATGATGTCGGCTTCGGTGTTGCCTAAAGTAATCATAAAGGTTAAGTGGCGCAGCAGGGGTAATTCGGCTACGATATTGAGTTGTTCGTTGAGGATTTCGTCGGCTTCAAACCCGGTAAGGCCGAGTTTGTCTACCCAGACGGTTAAGCGGGTGCGGTCAAGGGCAGCAAAGCCGGGTTGAGGGGAATCAGGAGGATTTAAAACGCTTAAGCCGGGAATTTGCGCGATTTCGTGACGAGCGCGATCGCTAGATTGTAAAGTTTGCGCCATTAATGCTTGTCCTTCGGTGGCCATTTGCTGACGGGCAGCATCGAGGGAGGCGAGTAACAAGGCGTTGGGACTGGTGGATTGGACGAATTGTAAAGCTTGGCGGATGCGTTGAGGAGAGACGCGATCGCCTTGTTGATGCAGCATGGAAGCTTGGGACATTGCCCCTAAAACCTTGTGGGTGGATTGAATGGCGAGATCGGCTCTCACGCTGAGGGCGGCGGGGGGTAAGTCGGGGTGAAAGGTGAAATGTGCGCCGTGGGCTTCATCAACAATCAGGGGGAGGTGAGATTGATGGACGATGGACGCGATCGCGGCAATATCACCACAAATGCCTTGATAGGTGGGATTAACCAGGAAAACGGCTTTGCTGTCGGGATGAGCGTTTAAGGCGGCTTGGACGGCAGTCGGTGTGACGTTGAGGGCGAGGTCGCGGTGGGGGTCGTATTCGGGGTTGATAAAGATGGGGACGGCTCCTGAAAGCACTAACCCCGCGATCGCAGATTGATGGCTATTGCGGGGTAAAATGAGTTTGTCTCCGGGGTTACAGGTGGCGAGAAGGGCAGCGACAACACCACAGGTTGAGCCGTTGACTAAAAACCAGGTTTGCTCGGCTCCAAAGGCTTGGGCTGCGAGGGCTTGGGCTTCGGCAATAACTCCTTGAGGTGCAAATAAGTTGTCAAATTCGGGTAATTCGGGTAAATCGGCGGTAAAAATAGCTTTTCCTAGCCATTGTTTGAGATTAGGTGATATACCTTGACCTTGCTTGTGTCCGGGGGCATAAAAAGGGGTCTTGGGTTGTTGCGAAAGAGATTGCAAGCACTCCACCAGAGGAGCCGTTGTTTGTAAAGAAACGCGATCGCTAAACTTCATCAAAACTTTACCTAAAGATCAAAAGTTGATGAGGAAGGAAGATAATCCTCCCATTTGATTTTATTTGCCACTAAGATTTAAACAATTTCTCTCCTCATTGCCGTGATTCCCACCAATTTACTATGAAAACGACAACTCCGAAAATTTTAGTTATTGATGATGACGTAGCCATTCGTAATTTAATACATCGCTTTCTTTCGTTACAAAGCTATCGTTTAGAATCTGCTGCTGATGGGGAATCAGCGTTGTCCGCATTTGAAAGATTCCAGCCCGATCTTGTCGTCCTCGACCTGAATTTGCCGGATATGAGCGGCTTCGATTTGTGTCAAATACTGCGGAAGAAAGCCGATGTTTTAGTCGTGATGCTAACCTGCTTAAACAATACTCAGCACATTTTACAAGGCTTTGAGCAAGGGGCTGATGATTATTTGACCAAACCTTTCGATCTACATATTTTGTTGGCTCGAATCAAAGCGATTTTACGTCGGAATACCTATCGGAGTTTTCGTAGAAATCAATCTCAACTGATTATTTCTGACCGCTTAGAAATCGATCCGCAAGCTTGTGAAGCACGGTTAGACGATTATCCCATTGCTTTGACGGCGTTAGAGTATAATTTACTGCACTTTTTAGTCACTCATCCTCGTCGAGTGTGGAAGCGATCGGAATTAGTCAACGAAATTTGGAATGAGGAATATCTCAAGCAAGACCGTAAAGTTGATGTTCATATTGGTCAATTGCGTCGCAAAATTGGAGATACGAATAGCCAATTGATTCAAACGGTACGCGGCCAAGGCTATAAGTTTGAACCGCCACAAACTCCTTAGTTTACAGCTTATCTCTCGGGAAACCCCTAGATGATGCCCAAAAAGGAATCATAGGGTATCCTGAAGAAAATGTCATAAATTATATCAGTTATGACGAAACCAAAACCCGTTATTCTTGAAGTTTTTGAAGTTATTGAAAGGGCAGTCAAAAAGACTAACGCCCAGCATTTTTTAAGAGAATGGATCGTTTACAGTTTATGTGGTTGGTTTCTCGCGATTAGTTTAACTCTTGTCAGTCTCAATCTAATTTTTGATATTGCTTTTACTTTTGAAGACGAGGGATTAGTCTTTCTCTCTATTCCTCAACAAAATTCCTCAACAAACTGAAGAAATTAAGGCGCTATTGCTGTGGGTGGGGGCGTTATTTGGTGAAATTTTGGCGATCGCGCAATGGTTGGTTTTACGGCGCTATCTCCCGCAAGCCCACGGCTGGATTTTAGTGACGAGTTGGGGCTGGATTTTAGGGAGCTTAGTCGGGCCATCTTTAGTACAAGCAAAACCTTCAAATTTTTGGATGGCGATCGCGGGAATTAGTCCATTGCTCAATTTTACCATCAGTTTAACTCAATGTTTATTTATTAAACGTTATGCAAAGCGTTGGCAAGAATGGCTTTGGTGGCTTCCCCTAACTATGATTAAGGGGTGGGGAATTTTGGGGTTTGATCGGTTTTGTTTTGGGGTTAGCAGCTATTCAAGGCGGAATTCCTGGACTCTATTTAGTATTTTTACTGCGGGATTATTGGCGGTAAATTAGGTTTGATAACGGTTTTCAAGTTGATTAAGAGAGCGGTCTAATTCGTCGAGAGAAGTATCGATTTCTTCTCTTAAACCCATCCAACTGGTTTCGCTAAATTCATCAAGTCCTTTGACTTCTTTTTCAATACTTTTAGTTTGACGGTTGAGTTGAGAAATTTCTTCTTCGATTTCCACTTGGACTTCTCCGGTAGCCGCTTCAGCTTCGGCTTGTAACTCGTCAATTCGCTCCTCATAACGAGCTAATCTAGCTTCAACATTAGTAAGATATTCCCGGAGTTCCTGTTGAGAATATTCAGCAGCAGTTTCGGCAGCAGTTTCGGCTTCTTGTTCGACGGTTTCGGCAGTTATATCGTTATTAGTTCCGGCTTCTGTCTCGTTAGTTTCTGAGCCACCACAAGCAGCGAGAAATAGGGTAAAAGTTAAACTCAGACCAATGAGTTTTTTCAGGTTTTTATAAATCATAATTATATTAGTTGTTTTGGACTTCAAGAAATCAACTCGTTAGAGTTGTGATTCAATAGCGGCTGGGCTATCAGGAATTGTTTCGCTAATAGTTTTAGGGCTTTATACTCTACATTGCACCTCATTGGGGTGCAATTTGCATCCATCGCACGAATGAAATTAGCCGAAGTTAATCTCAATTTATATCAAATCCGAAAAAACAACCACTGTTTGAGAACCCCGGTTTCTTACCTACTTACACAGTAAAATTGAAATTTTAAGCCAGAAACCGGGGTTCTAAAGCTTCATTCATTAAACAGATTTTATATTACATTCTGGGCTTATTTCAATAGCATGAGCCGTAATTCAGATAGTTGAATCTGCCAAGGAAAAGGACGCTCTTTTAATATTTGCCAGTTATCTTTAAATACTTCGGCTTGGAGATGATAATCTTCGGGATGATCGGCGGGATGATGAAGTTTTAAATATAACGTCATGCGGTGTTGGGTTTCGCTGATCGTCGCCAACCAACAAGGAAAGGTATTATTTTCGGGAGTATCGGGAAAAATAAGTTGGTGAGCGCGAATACCGACATATTCTAAAGTGGTGGGAGTCGGTTCGATAACTTCTAAAGTACAGTCCCAATCAAGGGCTTTGATGTGATGTTGAGAAAGGGCGATCGCGCGGGAGAAGTTTTTACAACCTGTGAGTTGGGCGGTTCTCCAATTGAGGGGACGTTCAAATATATCTTGTTTAGAACCGTGGGCGATCGCTTTACCTCGGTCAATAATTAATAAGTTAGGACAAACGCGATAAGCTTCTTCTAAGTTGTGGGTGATAAATAAAGTTATACCTTGGTAGCGAATCAGGTTTTTTCTTAGTAGCTTTTCTTGGCGATCGCGCAAGTATGTATCTAACGCCGAAAAAGGCTCGTCTAAGAGCATAATTTCCGGTTGATTGATTTTGGCTCTCGCGAGGGCGACGCGCTGTTGCTGCCCCCCAGAGAGTTCTCCTGGATAGCGATCGCCCATCCCCCCCAAGTCTACGGCAATGAGTTGTTTTTCGACTTCTTGTTTAATAGCGCGATGAGATTGCCCTTTTGCCATACCAAAAGCAATATTTTCAGACAGGGTTAAATGGGGGAATAAAGCATAATTTTGAAACAGAAAACCACAGGCGCGATCGCGAGGGGGCAAATTAATGTTTTTTTCAGAATCAAATAACAGGCGACCATTCAAAATAATTTTACCGCGATCGGGGGTTTCTAAACCCGCAATACAGCGCAAAATTGTGCTTTTTCCTGACCCGGAAGCCCCTAATAATCCTAAAGGCGTTTGGTCAGTGGTAAAGGCAACTTTGAGACAAAATTCTGACAGTTGTTTTTCGATATCAACAATCAATTCAAATTTATTTTCAGGAACGGGATAATGGGTAATTGGTTTGCGGCGAGAAGCGGCTTTAGTCGAAAGAAATTCCCGAATTCGATAAGGTAACTTTCGATAAGGACGCTGGTTTTGATAAGAAGCGAGTTGATAGTTTTCTGTCCAATAGTTGACGGCTGTAATCACGCCTAAAGAGATGAAAAGCATGATAATGACTAACATCAAGGCGCGATCCATTGCGCCCCCTTCTGCGGCTAAAAAGATGGCAATGGGGATGGTTTCGGTTTTACCGGGAATCGAACCGGCTAACATTAAAGTTGCGCCAAATTCCCCCAAAGCCCGCGCAAAAGCCAGTAAAGTTCCAGCGACTAAACCGGGTTTTGCCAGGGGTAAGAGAATCCGCCAAAAAATAGTCCATTCTGTCGATCCTAATGTTCTAGCGCAGGCAATTAAGTTATCATCAATTTGTTTAAAAGCAGCGAGGGCAGTTTTATACATCAGAGGTAATGCTACCACTGTTGCGGCGATTACAGTGGCATACCAAGAGAAGATAACGGTAACCCCAAAGCGGTCTAAAAGTTGACCGATAAAGCCATTTTTGCCGAGTAATAAAAGCAGTAAAAAACCAACCACCGTTGGTGGTAAAACCAACGGTGCGGTAAATAAAGCTTCGATAATTCCTTTGAATTTGCCTTTATAGCCGAGCATTAATCGCGCCGCAATAATACCCAGAATAAAGGTAAAAATTGTGGCGGTTAGGGCGGTTTTTAGGGATATCCAAATCGGCGTAAAATCGCTCATTTTTTCTAGGGTAAGTTGTTAAAGTTTACGAGCGACAATATGAAAAATATGCCAATCTCGATCTTCTCCGAGGGGGGTTTTGCCAGGGTGTTCTTCTTCTTCTAACAGTTCAATGGCAAAGGGTTTGAGGAGGGTTTCGACTTGAGGACGACTCAGAGAATGAATTAAGTCAGTTTCTCCCCAAGAGTCGCGATCGCCAAAGAAATGACCGCTAAATCTTCCCCCTGGTTTTAAGTTCGTGACAATTTGTTGCCACAATTGCGGAAAGGCTTGGGGAGTACAAAAGGGCAGACAAAAACTAGCATTTATTAAGTCTACCGTTTGAGTGATTTCTAAGTCTTCAAAGCGCGAAACTTGGGTTTGTAGTTTTGGGGTAAAGTCAGCAAGATCGGTTTTTAACTGCGCGATCGCCTCCGGGCTTTTATCAATCGCTAAAACTGTCCAATCTCGCTGAAGCATCGCGATCGTATCTCGACCAATACCACAACCGAGATCGATGGCAAATCCGGGGCTTTCAAAAGCCGCTAAAGCGGTTAAAATTGTTTTGCGGGGAGGACGCTCTTTTACTGCCTTATAATAAGCATTCCAATCTCGTTTCAGACTTGGTGCATTCATGTTATTTCTCCTTAGATTTTAAGGATTGGTCATCGGGACAAAGCCATGCTCTTCAAAAATTTCTTGGGCTTCTGGTGTAGCTAAAAACGCTACGAATTCATTAGCCGCTTCTGCATTTTTGCTATCTTGAAGTACCGCAATAGGATAAATAATAGGAGTATGACTACGATCGGGGGCTTTGGCTGCAATTTTAACATAATCAGAAGATTGTGCATCAGTTTGATACAAAATTCCGGCATCGACATTGCCCGTTGCTACATAGTTTAAAATTTGATGAACGTCTTTACCGTATATCGCTTTGTCATTAACTTGTGCTGTAATTTCAAAGAAACTTAAAACTTCTTGAGCATATTGACCCGCCGGGACGCTTTCGGATTCTCCTAATGCAATTATTTTGATATTTTCGGCAGTTAAATCTTTGAAATCAGCAATACTTTCGGCATTTTTACTTTCAGTTGGAACTATTAAAACTAGCTGATTTTTAATTAAATTTTGGCGCGTTTTGGGGTCAATTAATCCTTGTTTTTCGATGGCATCCATTTTACCCACAGCCGCCGAAATGAACACATCAACAGGTGCGCCTTGCTCGATTTGGCGTTGTAACGATCCTGAAGATGCAAAGTTATAAATAATCTCGGTGTCGGGGTATTCTTCTTGATACAAGGGCTTGATTTCTTCCATCGCATCTTTGAGACTTCCGGCGACTGAGACGGTGAGTTCTGTGGTAGGAATAACGTTGCTGAGGTTATTTTCTGGGAGGGATGTATTGTTACATCCTAAAGTTAAGGCGGAAGTTATAAGACTAATACCCAGAAGTTGCAGTGATTTTTTGGTGTTCACAATTATCTCCCTCAAACTATGAGAATTTACGGAGTAAGTTAGTGGTTTTGGGTAACTTTGACTTTAATTGAACTGGCGATCTTGTCATCGAGCGCCAAACGAGTTTGACCAACTTTAATAATAAAAGAAGGAAACTTTTGTTCGAGAGTAATGGGCATCCCCTTATAAATCCCCATTGACAAGAGTTTACTAATAACTCTATCATCTTGGTTGCGAATGGCGGTGATAATGCCTTCAGCGTGGGTTTCTAGAATGTTGAGGGGGGAGTAATAAACGGAAAAACCTTGGGTAAACATCTTACAAATTAAGCTCCATAATGGTTAATAATTGGTTTAAGCTGTAGCCTAACGAAAAAGCAAACAAAATCACAAAACTGGTAATGGCGATCGTGGTTTTAAGCCCTCTTTCTTTAAACATAAATTGCAGTTGAGCGATGCAGGGGATAAAGAGGGTTAAAGTGACGGATGCCACCACTAACTGCTGACTGGATAAGATACCCGAAGCTTGTAGATCGAACATTCCGGCTGCACCATAATCCCGTCGAAAAAAGCCGTAAAGAAAAGTAGGGGCGGCGGCTTTCGGTAAACCTAGTGCGGTCATAACCGGTTCTAAACCTTTGATTAAAATTCCGAACAACCCGGTTAGTTTACCAATCCAAATTAAGACAGAAGCTAAAATAAATAAAGGTAGAATTTCGCCAAAATACCATTTTAAACGTACATAAGTTTTGGTCAAAATGGCTTGAGGACGAGGTATTCTTAAAGGGGGAATTTCCATATAGAAACAAGCGGATTCTCCGGGAATTACTTTCTCAGCGAGAAACCCAATTCCTAGAAAGATAATCAGCATTACAATTGTCCAAATGAATAAGGCGGCGGGTTCTTGGGAAAGTAATGCTAAAATAACCCCTAATTGTGCCGAACAAGGAATCGTTAAAGCGAGGAGTAAGGTAGCGATTACTCGTTCTCTTTTGCTTTCGAGGGTACGGGTAACAAGAGTCGCCATGGTGCCGCAACCTAACCCCAAAATTAAGGGAATAATGGAGCGTCCCGATAAGCCCATGGTTTTGAAAATTCGATCGACTAATAGAGAAAGTCGGGGCAAATAACCACTATCTTCTAAACAGGAAAACATGAGAAAGAAGGTGGCAACAACCGGTAAAACAATAGCGATCGCGTACCGTATTCCCAGGGTAATGATGCCGTAATCGTGGGCAAATAAATCTTGTAAAATCGGCCAGGGAATAATCGCTGTCACCAAGGTATCCACTTGAGGATTGATTTGAGTTTCAAAAAAGCCCTCAATCCTATCAACTAATATGCCGCCACCTAATACGCCGACGAATTGATAAATGCCGAAGTAAAGTATGAATAAAAGTAGGGGAATTCCGGTGAGGGGATGAACGGTTAAGTGATGTAACCATTCGTGTTTAAATACTTTTTCTCGTCGGGGTTGAACGGTGACTTCTTGGGCGATCGCGAGGGCAAGATTATGACGCGATTGGGCGATCGCGAAACCCAACGATTCGGTAAAGTGGTCTTGGGTTTCCCTGACGATCGCTTCGATTTCGAGAAAATAGGGTTCTTGTTGCAGTCGCGATCGCGTTTCGGGGTCGTTTTGTAGCAATAGTAAAGCCAGACTGCGAGGAGAGGTGTCAGTCTCAAGGCGATCGCGAATTATGGCTTCGATGCGGGCGATCGCAGATTCAATAAGAGGTGGATAAAAGAGAAGGTTGGACACGATCGGCGACCTCTGCGATAAGTTTTCTGAGTCCAGTTTTTTGGACTGCTGACATTAGGACGACCGGAAATCCTAGTTGATACGCCAATTGATTTTCATCGATGCGAAGACCGAGTTGGCGGGCTTCATCCATCATATTGACCACCAGCAACACCGGCAGTTTAGCTTCAATGAGTTGGAGGGTCAAATTTAGCATTCTGCCTAAATGTTTGGCATCAACAACATGAATCACCAAATCCATTTTTTGACTTAAAACTAAGTCTCTGGTAACTCTTTCTTCTTCGGTAATAGGAATGAGAGAGTACATTCCCGGCGTGTCGTAAAATGTCAGTATTTCTCCGGCAACCTTGGCATTTCCTTGGGCAAGTTCTACCGTTGTTCCAGGATAGTTAGAAACCGTAACATAAGTCTTGGTTAAAAGGTTAAAAATTGAACTTTTTCCCACATTAGGGGAGCCAATAAGGGCGACCTTTTTATTGGTAGCAGACAAGTCCGGGTTTGAGGTTTTTCCCGATAGCCAACTCAAAAATCTATGCCATTTTCGAGGGCGTTTTAGGCGGCAGCTTTGAAGGCAGTCATTACAAGTCATAGTTTTTCTCCTAATTATGTATAACTTAGCAAAAGTAAAAGTCGTAAACTGCAAACTTAGATACAAAACTAAACTTTAAGCTCTAATATTTTAGACTACATATTTTAAGAGGAGTTGACGATGAAACTTAGTGCGCGTAATACTTTTTCTGGTACTATTAAAAAGGTTGAACTTGGAGCCGTTAGTGCTGAAGTTACCTTAGAAATTGCCCCCGGTATTGAGATTGTATCTATTATCACAAAAGCGTCGGCAGAGAGATTAGAACTCGCCGAAGGGAAAACCGCCTACGGGTTAATTAAATCAACGGATGTTGCGATCGCGGTTGACTAATTTTTGGTAGAAAAAAAAGGTTAGTTATTTATCTAGATTTTGACATTTCGGGATAAATAACTAACCTTTTTGACAAGGTAAGTCAAAGTTTAATAAATTAAGTTTTGCAAGCTTATTTTAAGCTTTTGTAGTTCACAAAAGCTTTATTAAGCAATATAACAAAGACGATACCCAACAAACCCTTAAGCATCGGGGGTATGAGAACTAAAGTACAAACCAAAGCAATTAGTCCTGATAAAAAAGCCACCAATTGATGAATTTCATCGCGATCGTGTATCGTTAAAATGATGATTCCCATACAGATCGATGAAATCAACAAACTCATTGCCACCATGAGCTTTCTCCTAAAAGTTTAATCAACATGACTAGCAATCCAAATGAGTTCTAGCCAAAACCGAAAATCTTGTGCTTTTATGGGGGATAAAGGGTCTTTGACGAGACGGGTTGCATTAAAAAAAGCGACTTCCACTAATCCCATATTTTCAGCAATATCCTTGAGAATATCTCGATGATTTAAAAGGCGATCGCCCAACTCATCAGGATAATAAATCCCTAGATAGTACAAGTTTTTATTCAGATTTTTGTTGTGGTAACTAATAACTTTAAGTAAGCAGTAGTGCAGTAAGTGGCCCGCAGCAGGGTGATATTTATTGACAATATCAGTATATTCTTGAAGGAATTGTTCTCGGCTAATCACGATCTTTAGGGATAAACATCAGCAAAAGGTTTACAAACAATGCCCATAACTTTGGGCAAAGAATCGCCAGTTGCTTAACATTTACATTTCAAGATTGCCGTCTTAACTGTAGAAAAGTTTCTGGCGAGATCGATCGGTGTTGTGCGGTGACCAATGTTGTCAAACTTCAGATTTAACTGAAAAACAGTTTGAGTCAATTGAATAGCTCATTGACTCATATAAAATATTCTCTTGGGTTGCTCATGCCTACCCAATTTTCTAGATAATTCTTTCAACTTTGACAGCGATCCCAATCCAAGTCTAACTCATCCCCCAAGGCTAATAATAAGAAACGGAGTCATTGGCTTTTAAATTAAATTTGTTTCTAACTCAACAACCAATGACTCACAATTCCTATTTCAAACTAAATAAGCTTCTTGGTGAGTTTTAATCGTACAATCAGACTTGGGATAAGCCACGCAAAGTAGAACGTAACCTTTAGCAATTTGATCGTCATCTAAGAAGCTTTGATCCTCTTGATCCACTTCTCCTTCAACAATGCGACCCACGCAACTCGAACAAGCCCCAGAACGACAAGAAGAAGGTAATTCAATATCCTGGTCTTCAGCCGCATCAAGAATGTATTGATCTTCAGGTATTTCAATGGTTACATCCACTTCGGGGGGCTTTTTGCGTTTGCCTTTAATCAAGCGTACTTTGTAAGTTGTAGTCATGGTTTTGTTCTCCTAAAAAATAATCGTTTTTGTGGGATTATCGCGTTATTTTCAGAACCTCTAACCCTTCAAAAACTATTAGCTACAAGGAACGGCATCCGGGGTACAATCTCCGACAGAAAAAGATTTACCACAGCCACAGCCGTCTGTAGCATTGGGGTTTTCAAACGTAAAACCGCTTTGAATTAAGCTGTCTACGAAATCAATTACAACTCCGTCGAGTAAGGGCGCACTTTGGCGATCGAGATAAATTTTCACCCGGTCTTGTTCGTAAACTAAATCGTCAGTTTCCGGGGAATTAACAATATCTAAATCGTACTCAAAGCCATTACACCCTCCGTTAATCGCGGCGAGGCGAACTCCCTTTTCGGGAGTAGTGTCCGTCGCCCCCGAACGGATAAAACCACGGAGTCTAAAAGCAGCTTTTTCGGTTAAATAAACAGTCATGGGATATCTCCTTAGAATCTGAGTTAAACGTTAACAGGATGTTGTTGTTGGGGAGTTTCTAAACCATGAGAAACACCGCCACAAACCGGACAATTGGGGTCTTTATAAAGGCGCAGTTTATTAAACTCGGCTTGGGCTAAATCCATATTGAGGAGTTGACCCAATAAAGGCTGACCCAAACCCGTAATGAGTTTGATGGCTTCTAACGCGGCTAAACAAGCCAGCGTCCCGGAAACTGCACCGAGAACCCCAAACGCCCGACGATCCCAATCCGGCATTTCTGGGAAGATACAAGACAAACAAGGGGTTTTGCCGGGGACGATGGTGGTCAGATAGGCATCCATGCTGTTCATGGCTGCTTCTACCATGGGTTTTTGCCAACGCACGCAAGCGGCATTCAGTAACGTGCGTTCGGGGAAGTTGTGAGCGCAACTCAGGGCAATATCCGAGCGTTGTACGAGATTGTCTGCGTTATCTGCGGTAATGTATTCCGCGATCGCTTCAACTTCAATGTCGGGATTGATTTGTTTGAGGGTTGCTTGGGCTTTTGTAACTCTCGTTTTTCCAACCCAATCATCCGTCATCAAAATTTGGCGATTCATATCGTCAAGACGCAACTCGCCCCCGCGAACGAGAATTAACTTACCCACGCCAGCAATCGCCAGATAAAGGGCAACGGTTCCCCCTAAACCCCCCACGCCAGAAATAACGGCGGTGGTGTTTTTAAGGGCATTCTGACCCGTTTCTCCAATACCTAAAAGCTGAATTTGTCGGCTGTAGCGTTCTCGTTCTTTGGGTGTCAACATGGTTTTTGTCCTGAGTTTTTGATCCGGGGTTATACCGTATCAATTGATACAATATAAGTTAATAACTCCGGAACGATTGCACTTATTTTCCCTCAACTTTTTGGGTAAGCTCCTCTAATGAAACAAAGTTTTTAGGTTTGTTTTGGAAAACTTTAAATAACTTTGTTTCGAGAGGGCTAGATGTCAAGAAAACTTGATATGCTTCCTCTAACGCCAAGTGATATTTTTCCAGCTTTTCAGTTTCTGTTGTATCGGGAAAAACCCGGTCTACCTCTTTAATTAGTAATGAAAACTGCTTCAAAATATGGAGGCGATTCACATTCACAAACTGGCGATCGTATTCAATCTCGAAAAATTGAAGATAATCTTCGGCATTGGTAAGACTTTGAAACCCAGCTAGAGTTTTAGGTGTAGTGGTAGCAGACATTAGACTTGTTTCTCCCAGGCTTTGAGTTGTGCTTTGAGTTCGGCGAGTTGGTGATAGATGTCGTAAGTTTTGGTCGCTTCTTCGATCAATTGGGGGTAGTCTGTCGGCAGACCTTCGGCCAAATCATGCAGATCCATTTTCATTTGACCCGCTTTACTATTTAGCCGTTTGATCGATTTTTTTAACTGCTCGATAGTTTCAGGGGTAGGGGGTTTAGATGTTGCTTGTACCATTGTTATTTGGGGGTATAGGTGATACTATTTGCGCGATTACGCATCCGCTGTTTCTGGGAATTTTTCAATATTTCTGATCCCAGAAACAACCAATCTTTCCCCTTGGGCTGCGAGTTTGTTAAACGAAGGATAGCCGAAACGTTGAGCATCCCGTAATGTCCGAGAAACTACAATTAAACGGCCCGTCCAAATTAATGCCCAACCAAAGCCTTCGTGAGAAAGATCGGTAACCACTTGACAAAGTTTTCCGGTTTCTTTTTCGATACAAGTTGCGATCGCGCGGTAGAAACACAGAATCCTTAACTGAGTTGCCGGATCGACATCACCTTCTACCGAAATTTTTCCTTTCTTCTCTTTGTTGATTACAAAGTTAGCAATGACTAATTCATCTTTCCAACTGCGATATACGCCATAATGATCTTGCGCTCGTATTTGTCGCACCAACTCTTGTAAAAACTTACTTTCAGCAATAATTTCAGCATTACTTTGAGGAGTTATTGTCGTTGTTGCTGTCATAATTCATCAATGGGTAAAATTTACAGGAAATGCAGTTTTTGGCAACCTCAGAAAATCAGACTTCCTCGAAATCAAAACTCGGAGAATGGACTCCTAAAGCTTTACGCAACCAAGGGGGAGGATTATTAAGCGTTGCAATTAAACCTTTGAGAACTTCGCTAATTTCATCATTTTGGGTTGTCGCTTTGAGGGGTGTAATTTTGTGTTTTAGTAACCGCGAAGCTGCACTTCCTCCAATCGCAGAAACATAAACTAAAGTACAACCTTCAACGGCATTGATTTTAGGAATTAACTTGTCTTCGTTGCCATCTTCTTTGAGATCGCCCCCAAATTGAATGGTTTGTAGAAACTGGTAATTTTCAGGAGAAACCTCATAAATATCTACCTGTTTAGCCCAACCAAAGTGAGCATTAATGTGAACATTATCTTGGGTCGCAAAAGCAACTTTCATGGCGACATATCTCCAAGTTACTCAACAAAGTCTAAATAATGATTGGCTTTCGCGATCGCACAGCCAATTTGATTTTCGCTGGCTTTAATCAGGTGTTGACATGACTGAAACTCAAAGCGATCGGATTCCCAAATCCAGGAATGCAGAACCAAAACACCCCCACAAAAAATTACCACAGAGCTTAACTTTTTGCCTTTGAGATGAACAAAAGTTTCGGTTTTGTGTCCGGTGGCTCGCGCGATCGCGGCTCCAATTGTGTGATAGAAAGCATGGATGAATAATCGATACAAAGAACTAACTTTAAACGGTTCTAATCTTTTTTGAGGAGTCGAGATAAAACACCCAATCAAACTTTCATCCGACCAATTATAATATTTAAGTTCGGTATCGGCTCCCCGAATTTTCGCAACTAACTCTTGCAAAAACGGATGCTGAGAATAGCTAGGAGTAAGTTGTTTTTCTGGAGACGCAATCACAGGCATTTTGTTACTCTCCTGAAAGAATAGAGAAAATTAAAATCTTAATGACCGAGTTCAATGAAAATATTACCGAGGTCAAACAAAAACTGCATCGTGCCGCGATAACCCACCAAACAACGAGAACCATTACCGAGGCGATCGTAGATAGGATATCCCATACGATATAATGGAATGTGCAGCTTATCAGCGAGGCGCTTTCCTTGGGAATTGGTAATAATTAAATCTGCCCCAATCGCCACATCTTCTAAATCTTCTAAATCGCCAATCATAACATTTTCACAAGGCATTGCTTTCAAAATTGGAGATTTATAAGTCGTAATTGCACTTTGAATTTCTATCCCCATTTGCTGTAATATTGTTGCGGTTTGATAAAGCAAATCTGGCTCTAACGCCACAGCTACCTTTTTACCCCCTAAATAAAAGTGGGTGTCGAGAATCGCATCTTGTAACTGACGGCGTTGGTGTTGATATTTCGCCGGAATTTGAGGATTCGGGGAACTCAGTTGTGCTAACTGCCACAAAAAGGCATCAACCGCGCTTAATCCGGCTAAATTCGGCAAAACTGTGTATTCTGTGCCAAACCTTTCTTGTAGGGCGATCGCACTCGGACGCAGACTTTCACCAATGGCAATCGTAAAACGCGATCGCGCCAACTGCTGTAACTGTTGTAACGAAGTGCCACCCGGCGTTTTGCTGTTGTAGTCGTCGTCTAAATGACCGTCCACCGACTCCGATAAATCGGGAATCATCAAAGCAGTCAAGCCAAACGCCGCAACAATCTCTTTAATCTCCGCCACATCCCCCGGCCCCAGCAACGAACCCGCCAAAATCGTGACTTGTTTCGGGTCAACTTCTGTCGTTTCCGGCGTACCGTAATCCGTGGTCACAATCGCCTGTACCGCCGCCGCAAAGCCCTCTTGCAGCGCTCCCTTGTAATCGGGAGTCGAAGCAAAAATAATCGGCAGATAATCCAACTCTGGGTGACGCTGGCGAATACTCTTGAGAATGCCGGGCATATCATCCCCCCGGGTTTCCATTAACCCCGTTGTCAGCAAACCCAATAACTGCGGTTGAGCTTTTTCTACCAAAGTTAAAATTGCTTGTTCGATATTATCTTCACCGCCCAACACCGTCGAAACTTCCGTCATTGCCGTGGTTGCCAACGGAATCGCCTCGCGGAAATGCCGCACTAACAACACCTTCGCAAACGCTGTACACCCCTGAGAACCGTGAAACAACGGCACAATACCTTTTAAGCCGAGAAAGGCCAAAGCTGCACCCAAGGGCGGGCTTTGTTTAAGCGGATTCACTGCAACGGGTTTTTTCGACCGGGTAATAGTAGCCATTTTCTTTGGTTGTTGGTTATTGGTT
>JBKHDX010000098.1:0-16155 GCA_046541115.1 Spirulinaceae cyanobacterium
AACCAACAACGAATGACTGACTTATTCCCAAGCCAAATTGAACAACAAAACGACCGCGATCGCCAACTGCAACAACTCCATACCAGTTTGCGTCCCGGTCAGAAAAGCTTGGCGAGTTGGGAAGGGGGACGTTTGGCGGTTTCGGCAGTTCCAGGGGCGGGAAAATCCCATAGTTTGGCCGTAGCTGCGGCCATTGCGATCGCCCGTTATCAACTGCATCCCAAACGCCAACTGTTGGTTGTCACCTTCACCCGGTCGGCCGCGGCTAGTATCAAAAGCAAAATTCGCGATCGCCTCAAAACCCTACGCCTTCCCCTCGGTAGTTTTGTCGTTCAAACCCTGCATGGCCTCGCCCTCAATATCGCTTCTCGTCATCCCGATATTTCCGGCCTCAGCCTAGAAACCCAAACCCTCGTCACTCCCAACCAAAGCCATTATCTCCTTAAAAATGCCGTCGAACAGTGGATCGCTCATCACCCCAAACTGTACCAAACTCTACTCGAAGGAATGCAGTTTGATGGAGAAGAAAGCGAACGGTTGCGAAGACAATCGGTATTACGCACCGAAGTTTTACCGAGTTTAGCCCATACTGTGGTGCGAGAAGCCAAAAGTTCCCGGTTGCGACCCGAAGACCTGTTTACCCTGAATCAATATGCCCCCGATAGTTACAATATCTTGTCTGTAGCGGCGGGATTGTATGAAAATTACGAACGGTTGTTGCGATCGCGTAACTTTATCGATTACGACGACATGATCTTGGCAGCTTTGCGCGTCCTCAACAATTCTAGTATTCGCCAACTCTGGCAAAATCAAGTTTTCGCCGTTTTTGAAGACGAAGCCCAAGATTCCACGCCTTTACAGTTTTCTCTCCTGGAAACCCTCGCGGCCAATCCCGACAATCCCGATTCTCTCAATATTGCCCGCGTTGGCGACCCCAACCAAGCCATTAACTCAACCTTTACCCCTGCCGATCCCGTTTATTTCAACCGTTTCTGCGATTTGTGCGCCACTGAGAATCATTTGGCCACGATGAATCAAGCCGGACGCAGTAGCCCGATTATCCTTGATGCGGCTAACTTTTTGTTGCAGTGGGTGAATGCCCAATGGCAAAAAGAACACCCTCAAAAACCACCTAGCGATCGCCCCTTCCGACCCCAAAACATTCTCCCAGTCGCCCCAGACGACCCCCAAACCGACGCTAATCCCGCCCCAGAGGGGTTAGGCTTAGAAATCCACGAACCCCCCGATATTAACGCCACAGTGGAAAGAATTGGCGATCGCGTTTCCCAACTGTTTCAAGACCATCGCGATCGCAACGCCGCCATTTTAGTGCGGGAAAATCGTCAAGCCCGCTTTCTCAAAGAAAAGCTCACCGAATTACTGCGAGAAGAAAAAGAAATCACCGTGTATGAAGTGGGAGAAAACGAGCGCAATTCCCACATTCCCGCCGAAATTTACAAACTGCTGCAATTTATCGACCGTCCCCATTCCCCCGACCTTCTCAAAGCTGCCCTCGAAGTCCTCGCGGCCCGCCAATTAATCTCTGTCCAAGACCTCAACAGCCTGGCCACTGCCCCAGAGAAGTTTTTATACCCCAGTCCCCTCGACCCACCCCAAAAGCCCGCGATCGCCCAAGCTAGTCGCTATTGCAGCAACCTCCTCAACGCCCGCATGACCTTGGGCCCTTATCAACTCATTTCCTTTTTGGGGATGACGTTGCGTTATACCGGATCGGAACTCGCAACGGTTCAGAAATTGAGCGATCGCGTGGCCAAACAAACCATTGGGCGCAATTCCCTCAAAACCACCCTGGAAGCCCTGCAAGAAATCGTTACCGTTGAACGTTTCGAGGGGGTCGAAGAAGACAGCGAAGACCTCTACACCCGCCCCAAACAACTCACTATCATCACCATGCACAAAGCCAAGGGCCTCGATTGGGATTATGTCTTTTTACCTTTTCTTCACAGTGATGTCCTCCCTGGCGATCCCTGGATTCCCACTGCGGCCAAGTTTCTCGGCGACTTTACCCTTTCTGAAGTCGCCCGGGCCCAAATTCGGACGGCTTTACATCAACGGGAAATTTATGGCCAAGATTATCCTGTAAAATTGCCCCTCCCCCTCGCCGCTTGGGAGGAAGCCGCCCGACTCAAAAAAGCCGAGGAATACCGCTTACTGTATGTTGCCATGACCCGGGCCAAACGGTTGTTGTGGCTGTCTGCTGCCCAACAAGGCCCGTTTCGCTGGAGTACCCTAAGCTGGCAAAAAGCGGATAATTTTCAGAAAAAAATACCCTCTCCGGCAATTAAGGCTTTGAGACAGCATTTTTCTCGTTATTGCCATCTTTGAAGCAATTACCAATTACCAATTACCAATTACCAATTACCAATTACCAATTACCAATTAAAGAAGCTGTCAAGAAATATACTTATAAAATAAAGATTTGATGAAAGGGGAAATATACCCAGGCAACCCTAAAAAAAGCGGTTTATTATAAAAATATAGCCAGTAAGGAGCGAAAGCAACCTTGCTGGCTCAGGCGTGAAAGGTGTAAAAAAAAGAACACATTGCTGCTCTACCTCAGCCTGACTGTTCCCTTCATTGGCAATGACCTCAGAAGAACTATGTCTAGCTTACTAGCATTGATTGCAACCCCCCTCATTATGGCTTGTCCCGGTGCGAGTGCGTCCATTGCCATTGAAGACCCCCAAATGGGTCAAGTTGAACTCGCTTTTTGCAATCCGCAACAATGCCAAGAAGCGATCGACAATCTTGAAGCGGGAGAAACCGTAATTTTAACCGAAGCGATCGCGACAGAATACGAAACCGAAGATGATCGAGTCATTACTCGCATCACGCGATCGCCCGACAATCAATATATCGCCTCAATTCAATTCCCCAACGAAGACGAACCCCAAATCCTCAAAGGTCAAATCGTCCTCGGTAGCGGGCTGCGCGGTGGTTGTGGCTCAAAAATTGAATACATTACAATGGTTTTTTAGTTATTGGTTGTTGGTTATTGGTTGTTGGTTATTGGTTGTTGGTCACTTGCCTACTGCCCAAAACTGATGACTGATTACTGATGACTGATAACTGAAGAAGCTATACTGTGCAGTAACGCCATTGCACCTTGTCAAAATTAATCAATGCAGCCCACCGATCCGAGCAAGTTCACCGAACAAGCCTGGGAGGCGATCGTCAAGTCTCAAGAAGTCGCCCGTCGATTCCGCAATCAGCAACTCGAAGCCGAACACGTTATCCTAACCCTCCTGGAAACCAAGGAAGGGTTAGCGCAGACGATTTTAAGCCGCGCCAATGTGGATATTATGCGTCTGACGCAACAATTGGAACTGTTTACGAATCGCCAACCCAAACGCCCGAATATCGATCAGTTATTTTTAGGTCGCGGTTTGGACTTAATGCTCGATCGCGCCGATGCTTCCCGTGAAAGTTGGCAAGATACTTACATTTCTGTCGAACATTTACTTTTAGGCTTTGCTGAAGATGACAGAATTGGGCGGCAATTGCTACGAAGATTCAATTTAGACCCCCAAGACCTCGAAGCGAAAATCAAAGAGGTTAGAGGTTCTCAGAAGGTCACCGAGCAGAATTCTGAGGAGCAATATGAAGCCCTCGAAAAATACGGTCGCGACTTGACCGAAATGGCCAAAGCCGGAAAACTCGATCCGGTGATTGGTCGAGATGAGGAAATTCGCAGTACTGTACAGGTATTATCGCGACGGACGAAGAATAATCCGGTGTTGATTGGGGAACCGGGAGTCGGGAAAACCGCGATCGCCGAAGGTTTAGCCCAAAGAATTGTCAATGGGGATGTGCCAGAATCTCTGAAAAATCGCCAATTGGTGTCCCTGGATATGGGCAGTTTAATCGCCGGGGCCAAGTATCGCGGCGAATTTGAAAGCCGTTTGCGATCGGTGTTGCGAGAAGTGACCCAATCGGAAGGCCAAATTATCCTGTTTATCGACGAACTCCACACCGTTGTAGGGGCAGGTTCGGCTCAAGGTTCGATGGATGCAGGGAACTTACTCAAACCCATGTTAGCTCGCGGAGAATTGCGCTGTATTGGCGCAACGACCCTAGATGAATATCGCAAGCATATTGAGAAGGATGCCCCCTTAGAACGGCGGTTTCAGCAGGTTTACATCAAACAGCCCACCGTCGAAGATACCATCTCGATTTTGCGGGGACTCAAGGAACGCTACGAAGTCCACCACGGGGTTAAAATCACTGATTCTGCCCTGGTTGCGGCGGCTACTCTTTCTCATCGTTATATTAGCGATCGCTTTCTGCCAGACAAGGCCATTGATGTGGTCGATGAAGCCGCAGCCCGGTTGAAAATGGAAATCACCTCGAAACCCGCCGAACTCGAAACCATCGACCGCCGTTTGATGCAGTTGCAAATGGAGCAATTGTCCCTGAAAGGGGAAGAAAAAACCGTTGCAACTACGGCGGTATATAGTTCGGCGAAGGAACGTTTAGAGCGCATTGAAGAAGAAATTAGCGAGTTGCAAGGTAAGCAGGAAAACCTGTCTTCTCAATGGCAAAAAGAAAAGCAAATGCTCGAAGATATTAACACCTTGAAAGAGGAAGAAGAGCAACTGCGATTGCAAATCGAGCAAGCCGAACGGGCTTATGACCTCAACCGGGCGGCCCAGTTGAAATACGGTCAATTAGAAATTGTCCAACGGGATTTAGAAGCCAAAGAAAGCAAATTACTCGAAATTCAAGCCCAGGGAACGGCTTTACTGCGCGAACAAGTCACCGAAGCCGATATTGCTGAAATTATCGCCCGTTGGTCGGGGATTCCGGTCAATCGTTTATTAGAGTCGGAACGACAAAAACTGCTGAAACTCGAAGACCATCTCCACGAACGGGTGATCGGTCAAGGAGAAGCTGTCTCAGCGGTTTCGGCGGCGATTCGTCGGGCAAGGGCGGGGATGAAAGACCCCGGACGACCGATTGGTTCGTTTTTGTTTATGGGGCCGACGGGGGTAGGGAAGACAGAGTTAGCGCGAGCCTTAGCTGAGTTGCTGTTTGACAGCGAAGACGCGATGATTCGCCTGGATATGTCCGAATATATGGAAAAACACACGGTTTCTCGGTTGGTGGGTGCGCCACCGGGATATGTGGGTTACGAGGAAGGGGGACAACTCACTGAAGCGGTGCGTCGTCGTCCTTATTCGGTGGTGTTACTCGATGAGGTGGAAAAGGCGCATCGGGATGTGTTCAATATTTTGTTACAGGTACTCGATGATGGTCGGGTGACGGATTCCCAAGGGCGCGTGGTGGATTTTCGCAATGCCATTATTGTGATGACCAGTAATATCGGCAGTGAGATTATTCTTAATGTAGCCGGAGATGATGCCAATTACGAGCAGATGCGATCGCGTGTATTAGAAGCGTTGCGATCGCATTTCCGCCCGGAATTTCTCAACCGTATCGACGATCTGATTATCTTCCACACCCTCCGTCGTCAGGAATTGCGCTTTATTGTGGATATCCAACTGCGGCGCATTCACCACCTTTTGGCCGAGCAGAAAATTACCCTCGAACTCACCAACGCAGCGCGAGATTATATTGTAGAAGTGGGTTACGATCCCATTTATGGGGCGCGTCCCCTCAAACGGGCGATTCAACGGGAGTTAGAGAATCCCATGGCCACCAAAATCCTCGACAATTCCTTTGGTGAAGGGGATACGGTCTTAATTGACTGCGAGGAGAATCGTCTGATTTTCACTAAAACCGCAACGCCCGAACCGGAAACACCGGAACCAGAACCTCAAGGAGTGCAAGAAGCCCAACCCAGTCCCCCGGAAACCCTCGAACCGGAACCGGAAGCCCCGACGGTGGAGGAAGCCCCCGTAGAACCCGAAGCAGAAGGCCGCAGTGTGGAAGCCGAGGTGATTGAAACTTTAAACACGCCGACGCAAACCAAACGAGTTCAGCAGCTTTCTGACCCCAATACGGAGTCTGAGGTGCTTTATTGAACGCGGGGGTTTATTTTTCTGTTGAAGGGTTATGATGCGATGGCGAGGATCGGTTACGCTAGAAAGTAAAGGCATGAATCTCGCGATCGCAGGCTGATTGGGCGCAAATTTGAGCATTAGTACCACAAGCTACGATCTTTTCAGGGGATTCTCCAAGCTAATTATTTTTTCCATTTTGTTGTGATGTCAATGGATTTGACGGTAGCGATTCCGACCTATAACGGTGCAACTCGCTTGACATTAGTCCTCGATCGATTGCAACAACAAATCGAGGTTGAGGGTATAAGTTGGGAAGTTTTAATCGTAGATAATAATAGTCAAGACAATACAGCCCAGATTGTGCGGGAGTATCAAGAAAACTGGCCGTCCTCTGGATTGTTACGCTACGAAGTGGAAAAACAACAGGGAGCCGCTTTTGCCCGTTTAAAGGCGATTAAAACGGCTCAAGGTTATCTAATTGGTTTTTTGGATGATGATACCCCTCCTGCGCTAAATTGGGCGGCTGAGGCGGTAAATTTTGCCCGGATGCACCCCCAAGCGGGAGCCATTGGCAGTCAAATTCACGGGGAATACGAGGTAGACCCACCCCCAGATTTTCAGCGCATTGCCAGCTTTTTTGCGATTACTGAACGGGGGGATAAGGCGCATCTGTACACCCCACAAATGAAGATGTTACCCCCTTCGGCGGGGTTGGTGGTGCGAAAAGAGGCTTGGTTAAATTGTGTGCCTCAACGACCGTTTTTAGGCGGGCGATCGCGCAAATCGATTTTGAATAGTGAAGATTTAGAAGCGATTTTATCCATTCAAAATGGTGGTTGGGAAGTTTGGTATAACCCGGCTATGGAGATTTGGCATCAGATTCCTCGCGATCGCTTGACGCGAGAGTATTTATTATTTTTAGTTCGCAGTACGGGGTTAGCCCGTCATCATATTCGGATGCTGCGTTTTCCGAAATGGCAGCGGCCTTTGGTGTTTCCAGTGGCTTGGTTGCGGGATTTAAAACGGGCTATTTTTTATTATTTGAAATACTCTAAAACTTTTGAACATAATCCGATTAATGCCTGCGAAATGGAGTTTTTACGCAGTAGCTTAATCAGTCCTTTTTATTTATGGAAACAATCGTTGAAATGACTGTTGATTTCAGTGTCGTGATTCCTACTTACAATGGCGCAGAACGCTTGCCGAAGTTACTCGAAAGTTTGCGATCGCAAGTTCAAACTGAAGGCTTAACTTGGGAAGTTATTGTTGTTGATAATAACAGCCAAGATCAAACGGCTGAAGTGATTAATTCTTATCAAGAAAATTGGCGGGATGATGCCTCTTTGCGCTATGTCCCAGAAAGTAGGCAGGGGGCAGCCTTCGCCCGACAGAAAGGAATAGAAACGGCGCAGGGCGATCTGATTGGTTTTATTGATGATGATAATTATATCGCAAAAGATTGGATTTATCAAGCCTTTAATTTTGCCCAATCTTATCCCCAAGCCGGGGCTTTTGGGGGAAGGATTCATGTAGAGTTTGAAACGCCTCCCCCAGAGGATTTTAACAGCATTGCGGGCTTCTTTTCAGCACGCGATCGCGGCGATACTCCCAATCAATATCAACCGGAGTTGTTGAGCTTACCCACAGCTTCTGCGATGGTAGTTCGTCGAAAAATCTGGTTAGAAAGTTTCCAAAAACCTTCTTTCTTTAGTGGCCGAGTCGGTAAATCGATGATTACAGGGGACGATTGGGAACCTTTAATTTGGATTTACAAAAAGGGTTGGGAAATTTGGTATAACCCCCAAATGCACGCTTATCATCAAGTCCCGGCTTGGCGATTAGAAAAGGATTATTTATGTCGTTTGATTCACGGGGCTTGTTTATCCTTTTTCCCTTTAAAAATGATTTTAGCTAAACCTTGGCAAACCCCTTATATCTTTTTACGAACGGTACTGGGTAATACCTATCGTGCGAGTCACCATTTTTTGAAATACCGTCAGCAACTCCAAACAGATTTAGTGGCGGCTTGCGAGTTACAAATTTATTTGAGTCGGATTGCCAGTCCATTTTATTTTTTCCAAGTCCGTTTTCTCCCCAGAAAGTAGTTGGCTTTTTTGTCCCTTGAGAAGTTTTCGATTGACTTTTCTACTGTTGCGATCGCACCAGTATCTTCATTTTCTCTTTTGTCCACGTTTGAGTCAATCCAGGCAATACCAATATTCTACAGATCGTTGGAGTAGAGGCGGGAATGTAGCTTATAAACCGAGACGGTTAAGGATGAGTAATAGCCCATTGTGTCGCTGAATTTGAGTTAGGGTTAATGAAAAGCAGTTTTAAGTCAAGCAAGGGGATATTATGGCTTTAGTTTCTGTGATTATTCCGGTTTATAACGGGGAAAAAACGATTCGGGCTACTGTAGAATCTGTCCTTGCCCAAACCCTTACGGATTTAGAAGCGATCGTCATTAATAGTGGCTCTACCGATGGTACTTCAGACATTCTACAAAGTTTTACGGATGCTAGAGTTTCAATTTTTAATTACTCCAAGGCTTTAGTTTCAGTCAATCGCAATCGGGGGGTAACTCATGCCAATAGCAATTATCTTTGTTTTCTCGATGCAGACGATCTTTGGACAGAAGATAAATTAGCTTGTCAGTATCAAGCCTTACAGGAAAATCCCCAAGCGGCAGTTGCCTATAGTTGGACGAATTGTATTGACGAGAGCGATCGCTTTTTGCGTCAATCTTCTCATGCTCATTATTCAGGTTATATCTTGCCGCAATTATTACTTAATGACTTTATTGGCAGTGGTTCAAATGTGATGATTCGCCGTCACGCTTTTGAAACGGTGGGGGGATTTGATGAAACGCTCACCAATGCCGAAGACTCGGATTTATGGTTGCGTTTAGCCGCAAAATATGAGTTTGTGGTGGTGAAGAAAGCGCAGATTTTATATCGGGTTTCTCCTCAGTCGAAATCTTCAAATATTGAGCGCATGGAAAAGATGAATTTGCGCGTAATTGAGAAAGCGTTTGCGGCTGCACCGGATTCCCTTCAGTATTTAAAACCTTATCGTTTGGCTAGTTTCTATCAATATTTAAGTTATCGGGCTTTAGAAACCCAACCCGGACAACAAAAAACCCTGACGGCAATGCGGATTATTTTACGGGCTGCGATCGCGTCTCCTAGTTTGTTAAAAACCCCAGTGATTGCTAAGGCTTTTCTCAAGCTGACGGTGATGACGATTTTGCCTCCCCTGCAAGCGACAAGATTGTTACAAAAGTTTCCCCGCGTGGCCAATACTTTTACGATCATGGGTTATGCCAAAACCGATCTTTCCCAAATTCAAGAATAAGTGTAATGAATCCTTTAGTCACTGTTGTTATTCCGGTTTATAATGGCGCACAAACTATTCCTGAAACGCTGAAGTCTGTCTTAAACCAAACCCTTAAAGAAATTGAGGTTTTAGTTATTAACGATGGTTCGCAGGATCGAACTTTAGAAGTCTTGCAACAATTTAAAGACGAGCGAGTCAAAGTTTATTCGTTTAAAAATGCTGGCCCGGCTGCGAGCCGCAATCAAGGTTTGAGATTAGCTCAAGCCGATTATATTTCTTTTATTGACGCAGACGATTTGTGGACAGAGGATAAATTAGCGGCTCAATATGAAGCGTTACAGCAAAATCCTCAAGCTGCGGTTGCTTATAGTTGGACGCATTTTATTGATGAAACAGGAGCCTTTTTATATTCCGGTCAAAAAGTTATTGCCAATGGTCAAGTGTATCGAGATTTATTGGCTTATAACTTTATCGAAAGTGGCTCAAATGCCTTGGTACGGACTGAAGCTTTACAAACAGTGGGGGGCTTTGATGAGTCTTTGTTTGGCTCAGAAGATTGGGATGCTTTTTTACAGTTAGCAACCCATTATGACTTTATCAATGTCCCGAAGTTTCAAATTCTTTATCGGGTTTCTGCTACTTCAGTTTCATCGCAAATTGAGCGACAAGTCAAGGCTTGTTTAGCGGTACTGGAAAAGGCGTTTAAGAGTCATAGCGATCTTCCTGTATCTTTGAAAAGAAGGAGTTTTGCCAATACTTATTTTTATCTCACTATTAAAGCCCTAGAAGGTCAACCGGATCGCAAACGAGCTTGGTTAGCGGCTCAATTTTTAAGTCGGATTGCTTGGTATCAACCGAGTTTGTTTCTCCAGCGAAATAAGGTGCTGTCGATTATGGGGGCTAAAGTTGCGATCGCTTTGGTTTTCGATTCGTCTCAAGCTCGTATAATCTGGAAACAGCTAAAGCAGTTACGGTCAAAGAGTTAATAGATAAATGGCTACGATTAACAGCGAGAGGTAGAATAAAAAAGTGACAGCATTTTGGACATAAAGGACTTTTTCTTAAAGGGTTTTAGCTTCTAAAATGCGGTTATAAATTGCCTCGATTTGGGTAATGTTTTGCTTTAAATTAAACCTTTGTTCGGCTTGTTTTCGGGCGGCGATCGCGACAGTTTGACGAAGTTGCGTTTTTTTTGCTAAGGTTGTGATAGTTTGGGCGATCCCTTGCCAATCGCGCTCCGCTACGAGAAATCCAGTGTTTCCAGACGCGATCGCTTCGGGAATACCCGCGTGAATCGAACCAATTACCGGAAGTTTCATCGCTTGGGCTTCAATTACCGTCATCGGTAAACCCTCCGTATTGCCCAGAGAATCCGTAACACTCGGAACAACCTGCATTAAAGCTTGATTCATCCAGCGTCGCACCTCCTGGGGAGGCTGTACGCCTAGGAAACGATAGTTTGGCAGTGATTCTTCAGCCAGACGTTCTAAGTCCTGCCGTAACTCCCCATCCCCAATGATGACCAACTCCAACTCTGGATGACTTTTCTGTACTTCTGCCATAGCCCGAATCAGGTATTCACAACCCTTTTTCGGTGCGAGTCGTCCCACAAACAGAACAATGGGTTGACGGGAAATACTCTCATCCGGTTGAAATAAATCCACATCCACCCCGATATAACAAACCTCGATTTTGTCTGCCGGGCAGCCCTTGGCAATGGCGCGATCGCGAATAAAATTCGACACAGCAATACAACAATTTGCCCTTTGAAATAACTGCTGGCGTTGCCATAGATATAATTGCGGTAAAGGCGTAGGGCCATAAAGGCGATCGAGGTTTTTACTTCTTTCGTTGACGGCAATATCGTAACCATGAAAAGTAACAACCAACGGTAACTTTAAACGCCGTACAATGGGTAATGCCCAAACCCCATCAATGGCAAAATGAGCGTGAAGTAAACTTGGATTTAAAGCTTTTAAAGCCGCAAACCATTGCGGATAACCCCAGCCTCCAGTTAAGGTATATAAGATTTTCCGGTTTAAAGTAAACTTGGCTAAGTCGCTTAAAACTAAAGTTCGTTCTGGCGGTAAAGGATAGGCTTTACCCCGATGTCTAAAACTCCCAACATAAATGCCTTGGTAACTTCGATAATTTTCAACTTGTGCTGGAATAAACGTTTCCGAGTAAGACAATAAATCATCTCGATAAATTAAAATATTGGGTTGCATTTCCAAAAAAAAACCTCATCCTCTCAATTACTGTATGCCTATCCCTAACTTTCGTCAAAAACTTCTCAATCGTTGGCAAAAACTCCAACTGAATTATCGCCAAAAAACAGCAAAAGTTCATCCCCAACCCCTTTTAATTTTAGGCCATCAAAAATCGGGGACGACTGTAATCGCTGCCCTTTTGGGGAAAGTAGCTCAACAAGCCGTAACAATTGACCCCTTTCACCAAATCGATCTGAATGCGGCATTGCGTCAAAAGCTATACAACAATGATATCCCATTAAAACAAATTATCAAACAATATCCCTATTACTTTTCGACCCCCATTATTAAAGACCCTAACTTTACTTTTTTATACGAATCCCTAAAGTCTAGATTTCCCCAATCCCAATATTTATTTGTAATGCGCGATCCTAGAGATATGATTCGCAGCATTTTAAATCGCTTGCAAATCCCTGGGAACTTGCCTCAACTTTCCCCTGTATATCAAAACCAACTCGCGAATATGTCTGCGCGAGGCTGGGACTTAATGTTGCAAGGTCAACTTCCCCAGGTATCCGGAGAAACCTATATTCAGCGATTAGCAGAACGCTGGCTAATTTGTGCGAAAACTTATCAAAAATATCAACAAGATTTACAACTCATTCGTTACGAAGACTTTAATCAAAATAAAGTTGAAACTATACAAAAAATCGCCCAAAACTTAGGATTACCGACCACCGGCAACATTAGTAAAGATGTTAACAAACAATACCAACCGCAAGGCGATCGCACCGTCACTTGGCTAGAGTTTTTTGGTCAAGATAACCTCGCGCAGATTGAAGCGATTTGTGGTGAAAAAATGCTTGACTTTGAATATCAACTCCAGGAAAAATAAATATGAAAGACAAACTCAAGAAGAATATTTTGTCTCGAATCTCTCCTGATTTCAAACAACCGATTTTTATTTTATCTGCCCCTCGTTCCGGATCGAGTTACTTTTACGAAATCGTAAGGCGGATGGGGGAAGTTTGGTCGCGCGATCGCGAAAACGATTCCTTGTGGTTTCAATTCTTTCCCTACTCCCGTTTAACCAAACCCACTGACTATATTTCTGCCACAGAATGCAATCCAAAAGTCATTCAGAAATTCAAACAAGAACTGTTATATCAAAACATTCAAAATCGCCGGGAATTACGCAATCAAGATATAAAAAAGCACCTTATACAACGCCAACCCATTCGCTACATCGAAAAAACTATTGCCAATTGCTTTCACCTTGAAGCCTTGCAAAAAATGTTTCCCGATGCCCTTTACATTTACATTGTTCGGGATGGTCGGGCTTGTATTTCTTCGATGTTAGAAGGTTGGCAATCTAACTTCTTTTGGCATCGTCCTTTACCCCTTCCCGACAATGCCACCATTTCTTATTGGTGTTACCCCATCCCCCCCAACTGGGAAACTGTCGTCCAGCAATCTTTACCGGAAATTTGTGCTTGGAGTTGGCAACAACACAACCAATTCGTATTAAGCGAAATTAAAAATAATCCTAAATTCGCTCAAAACTGTCTGCAAATTCGCTACGAAGACTTACTCCAAAATTCTCAAACAATTCTCGCGCAAGTCGCAGAATTTACCGGACTTTCCCTAACCCCAGAAAGCCAAAACTATCTCAACCAAAAACAAACAAGCTGGACAACTCTTTCCCAACCTCAAGCAGAGAAATGGCGGGAAAAAAACGGGGACGCGATCGCGCAAATCCTACCCCAAATCCAAACCCTACAGCAACAACTCGGTTACAACCCCGAAATATTGTAAACTAATGTAAAAAGTAGTTGCAATTATTTCATTCCTATGAATCGTCGAACCGCTTTAACCCTTCTCCTCACCTCCCTAGGGAGTCTATTCCTCAAACCCGCAAAAGCCCTCGCATTAGGAGGCCCCCAACCTCCCCTGGACGCAATAGCCCCCGACTTCACCCTCCCCACCAACACCGGAGACGGAGACATCTCCCTGTCCGATTATCGAGGACAGTGGGTGGTGTTGTACTTCTACCCCAAAGACTTCACCCCCGGCTGTACCCTTGAAGCCCGTCGCTTTCAGCAAGATATCCAGGAATACAACCACCGCAACGCCCAAATTATCGGCATAAGCGTCGATGACGTACAATCTCACGCTGAATTCTGCGATTCTGAGGGCTTAAAGTTTCCCTTGCTTGCAGATACTACCGGAGAAGTCAGCAGAACTTACGGGTCTTGGTTAGGGTATTCCTCCCTGCGTCACACCTATCTCATCGACCCCAACGGCATTTTACGGGAAATCTTCCTAGGGGTACGACCTGCAATCCACAGCAAAGAAGTTTTAGCCCGTCTCGACGCATTACAAACCTCCCAGGGGTGAATCCTGCGACCCCAAGGGCTGTTTCGCAAGAGATAGGGAAATCCGCCATTCCAGGTTAGGGAAACCTCCACCCGAATACAGCCATTGGCCTTTAATATTTATATCTAGGAATGTCCACGCTTCAAAATATCTGCAAACGATCGGAATTAAATTATGGCTACTGTACTTGAAAAAGGCAACATTACAATCCATACCGAGAATATTTTTCCCATTATCAAGAAATCGCTTTATACCGATCATGAAATTTTCTTGCGGGAATTGATTTCTAACAGTGTTGATGCTATTAAAAAGCTGAAAATGGTATCTTATTCTGGGGAGATAGACGGGGAATTACCCGCACCAGAAATTGAAATTAAAGTTGATACCGAAAAGAAAACAATTTCTGTATCCGATAATGGTATCGGTATGACGGCTGAGGAAGTCAAAAAATATATTAACCAAGTGGCTTTCTCTAGCGCTGAAGAATTTATCCAAAAGTATCAAAAAGACGCAGATAAGCAAATCATCGGTCACTTTGGCTTAGGATTTTACTCCTCTTTTATGGTGGCCAAACAAGTCGAAATCGACACTCTGTCCCACCGTCGCGACTCCCAAGCGGTACATTGGACGTGCGATGGTTCCCCGGAATTTGAGTTAACAGAGTCCGAACGCACTCAACCCGGAACGACTGTCACTTTAACTTTGTTTGACGAAGAAAGCGAATACGCCGAACCCGCACGAATTAAGCAGTTAGTGAAGACTTACTGCGACTTTATGCCCGTCCCTATTAAACTGGATGGGGAGGTCATTAACCAACAAAAAGCCCTCTGGAAAGAATCCCCACAAAATCTCAAAGATGAAGATTATTTAGAGTTCTATCGTTATCTTTATCCTTTCCAAGAAGACCCTTTATTGTGGGTGCATTTAAATACTGATTATCCCTTCGCGATTAACGGGATTTTATACTTCCCGAAAATTAAGCCGGATGTGGATATTAATCGCGGTCAAATCAAACTGTACTGCAACCAAGTATTCGTCAGCGACCATTGCGAAGAAATCATCCCTGAATTCCTCATGCCGTTGCGGGGGGTTGTAGACAGTACTGATATTCCCTTAAACGTTTCTCGGAGTGCCTTAACCAACGATCGCACTGTTCGCCGTATTACCGATTATATTAGTAAAAAGATTGGCGATCGCCTCAAATCTTTATACGACGAACAGCGTTCTGATTACATTCGCTGTTGGCAGGATGTCGGCACATTTGTCAAGTACGGTTCCCTGAAAGACGATAAGTTTAAAAAGCAAGTCGAAGATATTATTGTCTTCCGCACCACCTACGAAGGCCAAAGCAACCAACCGCAAGTAGAAGTACAAACCGCAGAAGGAGACGCTTGGCAAGATTCCACTCCCGAAAATAGCGAAGTCAACGACGGTTACACCACCTTAAAAGACTACCTCGAACGCAACAAAGAAAGCCACGAAAACCGGGTTTATTATTGTACAGACCCCGCTACCCAAGCCACCTATGTAGAACTGTACAAAAACCAAGGTTTAGAAGTCCTATTTATGGACTCCTTTATCGACACGAATTACTTTATTCCCTTCCTCGAACGGGAGTATAGCGAAGTCAAATTCTCGCGCGTGGATGCGGAACTTGAAGATGTTTTAGTCGATCGAGAAAAAGAAACTGAAATTGTAGACCCCAAGACCAACAAAACCCGCAGTGAATTAATCAAAGAATTGTTTGAGAACTCTCTCAACAATGATAAAGTCACGATTCGGACTGAATCTCTCAAAGCCAATAATGCCGAAAATACGCCTCCGGCTATGGTGATTTTACCCGAACAAATGCGACGACTTCAGGAAATGACGGCCCTGCTGCAACAACAGGATTTACAATTCCCCGAAGAACATACTCTCGTCGTTAATACAGCCCACCCGATGATTCAGAAATTGGTGGATATTAGCCAGGGGACAATTATTACAGAAGGTCAATCTTCTTCTGGGGATTTAACCCAATCGATGTGTCGTCATGTCTATGACTTAGCTTTGTTCTCGCAAAAAGGCTTTACGGCTGATACGATGAAGGGTTTTGTGGAACGGTCTACACAATTACTAACCCGCATGACCGAACGGTTGTAGTCTCAAATCTGTTTAATTCGTGAGTATTGAGAACCCCGGTTTCTATCATGCAATTGCCATTTAATGGGAAAAGCAGATAAGAAACCGGGGTTCTGATTCAAATCATT
>JBKHDX010000099.1:0-15861 GCA_046541115.1 Spirulinaceae cyanobacterium
AAAAAACCGGGGTTTAAATCAAACAAAATAAAACTGTTTTACAACAGGGTTAAGATGTAGAGCAAGCTAAAGAGAACAATCCAGATAATATCGACAAAGTGCCAATAAATCTCGGTCATTTCTACGCCAGTATGTTTGGCTTCGTTGTAGTGATTGGGGCGGCGCGATCGCCATAACACGCCCAACATCAGCAAAATGCCGACAAAAACGTGCAAGCCGTGAAAGCCCGTCATCACATAAAAACAACTGGAAAAGACATTTTTATCCAAGCCATAACCCAGGTTTAAATATTCATAAACCTGACCGCCGAGGAAGATTGCACCCATTAAAGCCGTTAAGCTATACCACAAGCGCATTCCCTTAACGTTGTTATTCTTGATAGCCACATCGCCGCGATGAATGACAAAGCTACTGGAAATCAGAATGACGGTGTTAATGGCAGGTAACAAAAACTCGACTTCCGTTTCTTCGGGAGGCCAAGCCCCGGCGGAACCGCGATAAATTAAGTATGCGGCAAATAAACCGCCAAACATCAAAGATTCTGAAGCCAGAAAAATGATTAACGCCAGCAAGCGATAATCGCCGTGTTCGCTCTCGTGGGCGGTTTCTGACGCAACTGCGCCGTTGTAGTTGGTTGTTGCTGTATCGATGGTTGATCCTTGCATAAATTTTGTTTGGGGCTAGGTGTTACCACCCCACCCCACTTACTCCTATTTCACCTGAGACTTGACACTTGCGAGGAGTTCTTCGAGGGTTTCCTCCTCGTCCTCAATTTGGGCATCAATGCCGTAATCATAAGGCCCTGCCCACAAAATCGGCTCCTCATCGAAGTTTTCGATGGCGGGAGGGGAAGTGGTTTGCCACTCCAGGGTGAGCGATCGCCAGGGGTTGCGCGGTGCTTTTTCGCCCCAGCCCCAACTCCAGATGATATTAATCAAAAAGGGAATAATCGAAACCCCTAAAATCATCGAACCCACAGTACACAGTTGATTCAAGCTGGTAAACTGCGGGTCGTACATAGCAATCCGCCGGGGCATTCCTTGCATTCCCAATTGGTGCATGGGCAGAAAGGTCATATTCGCCCCGATGAAGGTGAGGAGGAAATGCACGCGGCCCAGAGGCTCGTTGTACATCCGTCCGGTCATTTTCGGGAACCAGTGGTAAATGGCAGCATACAAGCCGAATACCGAACCCCCAAACAAGACATAGTGGAAGTGACCCACCACATAATAAGTATCGTGGACGTGAATATCAAAGGGAGCCGTACCGAGGGTAACGCCGCTTAAGCCGCCAAACACGAACATAGCCAGCAAGCCCACAGCAAAGAGTAACGGCGAGGTCAAGCGGATTTTACCGCCCCACAAAGTCGCCACCCAGCTAAAGATTTTGACCCCGGTGGGAACCGCCACAATCAGCGTTGAGATCGTGAAGAACATCCGCATCCAAGCGGGAGTCCCACTGGTGAACATGTGGTGAACCCAGACGAATAAACCGACGACGCAAATGGCCAAACTTGAGTAGGCGATCGCTTTGTACCCAAAAATCGGTTTACGGGCATGAGTCGAGATGATCTCAGACATAACGCCGAAAATCGGCAAAATCATCAGGTAAACCGCCGGGTGGGAGTAGAACCAGAATAAGTGCTGGTAAACGACGATATCTCCTCCCATTTCCGGGCGGAAAAAACCCGTACCGAAGTTAATATCAAACAACAGCAGGGTTAAGCCAATGGCTAAAACCGGGGTAGAAAATAAAGCCAAAGCCGAAGTCGCAATCATCGCCCAACAAAATAGCGGCATTTCATCCCACTTCATCGAGGGAGTCCGCATTTTGAAGATAGTAACCAAGAAGTTCAGGGCCCCCAAAATTGAGGAAGTCCCCACAAAGACAATCGAGAGAATCCAAAAGGATTGACCGAGATTGTTCGTGATTAAACTCAATGGGGGATAAGAGGTCCAACCTGCTTGTGCGCCGCCGAAATACAGGCTCACGCCCATCAACAAGGCAGCTACCGGGTTCAGCCAAAAGGAAATGGCATTGAGGTTCGGAAACGCCATATCCTTGGCCCCAATCATCAAGGGAACGAGATAGTTCCCAAACCCCCCAATCGCTGCCGGGACAATCCAGAAAAAGATCATCATCGTGCCGTGATTGGTCAGCAGGGTGTTGTAAACGTTGGGATCGAGAAGATCGGCATCGGGGGTCGCGAGTTCGGCCCGCATGAACAAGGCCATGACCCCGGCGATCAGGTAGAAAATGAACGAGAAAACGAGATACTGAATCCCAATAACTTTGTGATCGGTGTTGTACCAAAAGTAGTGATACCAACTCCAAGCTTCTGGATGTTGATGAGAGCCGTTGATTTGGCTATCAATGGGAATTTGTGCTTGTGCCATAAGTGCAAATTACTTTTGCGGTTTTCGTGGAAAATAATATAGAGAGCCAAAAAGGAAAGCCAAAATTGAGGATTTAAGGCTGAATTTGCGCTAAAATGTCGGCATTAATACCCATTTCTTCGGCGTAAGGTTTGAGATAATCAGAATCGCTCAGATTTTGGGGATTAACCGCTACAGTCGGTTGTTTTGTACCTGCGGCGACGCGGTTTTCTGCTAACCATTGTTCGTACTCTTCGGGTTCGTGAACGATAATTTGCGATCGCATTGCACCATGATACGCCCCGCACAATTCTGCACAAACAATGGGATAAGTCCCGGTGCGGGTTGCGGTAAAGCGCAACTGCGACATTTGACCGGGAAGGGCATCTTGTTTAATGCGAAACTGCGGTAACCAGAACGAGTGAATCACATCTTGGGCTTCGATGTTCAGTTGCACATCTGTTCCCGCCGGAACATGGAGTTCTCCGGTGGTGATGTTGTCACCGGGATAGTTGAACAGCCAAGCGTATTGCAACCCCGTGACATTGACCGTCACCTCGGCGGGGTTGTTCAGGTATTGGGGAGATGCCCCTAAGCCATAATCAGGACGGTTAGGGGGTGCTTTTTCGATCGCTTCTTCGACATCCGCTTGACCGATTAGGGGGGCGCTGACATCGCGATCGGTTAAGCTGGCGATTTCGACGCTGTGATGGTGGTGATGAGCCATTTGCGGGCCGCCAGAGGTATCAAAGCCTCCCATTTGGTTGTACACTTCAACACTGTAAATGCCCAGGCCAATCACGATAAATGCCGGAATCGCTGTCCAAAAGATTTCTAGGGGGAAGTTTCCTTTTACGGGGTCGCCGTCAGTTTCGTCTCCTTCTCTGTGACGAAATCTAATCAGCGAGTAAACAATTGCCCCTTCGACGATCAAAAATAATGCCATGCCGATGGTAGCCATGACGGTAAATAAGTCATCAACCAGGGGGGCCTGTTCGGAGATTTGTTCGGGTAGGAGGTTGTTGTTCTGACCGTACCAGAAGCTAATCCCCGCCACAAGCAGACCAATGGTTAATGCAATTAATGAACCAGGTACTGTTTCTTTTTCTTTAGCCATATTTTTGTAGATGTGTGTATTTGCGCTCGTTACGGGTCTACAACAGTTACCGATCGAAACACTAAATCTCGGATTTCTGCTCAAGTCACTGGTTTTTTTTAAGATACTGAGGAAAATTTAGTGTTGATTGCTACAGTTGTTCGTAAAACTTAACTAAAGCTTAAAGCTAGAATATCGACTACAAGCGCATTGTAGACAACAGCGATTTGTAAAGTAGGGTTATCGTAACATAACTTTATACAAATCCTCTTGAAGCTTTGGTCAATTTATGCTGAGACAGCGATCTGCTCTCCTTGAGTGCAAAAAAAGAAATATTGCCTTGACAATTGCTGCTTTTATGATGATTTTGAACCGTTACGGTCAACGACATCTGCCGCAACAAGTTAAAATTTAAAGCAAGTTCGGCGATCCCTCGGTTGCTGGGGAAGACTCCGAACCTCTAAATATTTAATAAATTGACAATATTTATCAATGAAAACTGTAAAACAAGAAATTAGTTTGCTATTAAAAAATTTGCCAGATGATTGTTCTTTAGAAGAAGTTCAGTATCATATTTATGTTCTAGAGAAAGTCCGGCAGGCGTTAGACGTAGCAGATCGAGATCGTACTTTGTCCCAAGATGAGGCAGAAAACTTGTTGAGTAAATGGTTGATCAAGTAGTTTGGTCGAGGAAAGCGGTAGAGGATGTTGACGCGATCGCCACTTATATTGGGCGAGACTCAGAATCCTATGCCGCCGCCGTCGTGCAGAAAATTCTCAATGTGACTCAAGCTTTAAGTCACTCCCACCACCAAGGAGAGGCGATCGCTGAATTTGGCGATCCCACCTTGCGGGAAAAATACGCTTATTGCTATCGCATTGTGTACCGCCAACAAGAAAATAAAATCACGATCGCGGCGGTGGTTCACGATCAAAAACTACTCCAATTTTAACTGGCGAGGATTTTAAAGCTGCAAGCTAAACACATCCGCGAAAATTTCGGTTTCTGAGATGCGGCGGCGATCGCTAGGGGAATCATACACTACCAATAAGGCGTTATCCTGTCCCAAACAAGGATATAACGTCAACCCTTCGGCATGGTCATTTCCGAGGGTAAAGGGTAAGTTAAAAATGGCCGTCAAACGATCTTCTTCTTGGGGATTAATCGTATCTTCATCTACCTCTAAAGCATTTTGCCAAATAAACACTTCCATGGCCCCTTCTAAGCTCATAGTTGGCCCGGCTAAAAGAATTAAATCTTCGTGATAAAAACACAACTCGCGAATCCCTAAACCATTAAGATCGAAGAAGTGTTTGCGGTATTTACGATTATCCTTACCGATTTCTTTAAGGGTTAAAATTCCTGGCTCTTTTTCAATGAGTTCAATCTCAATAATAACCGCCCATCCGCGCAAAACCGGACCGCGCAATCCTAGAAAAATGCAATTTTGATGAGCGACAATTCCTTCAATATCTAACCCATTGTCTTTGGAAGGAATTTCTGCTTTTAAAAACTGCGCCAAATGTTCATCTTCGTGCAGAGCTGCTAGTAAAATATTACCATGCTTCTCATCTTTTTCTAACAAGGCCGCCGTCATTTTAGTTTTATCTCCATCGGCGGGATCGCAACTTTTAAATAACTCCCCTTCAATCACCGGTAATCTTGCCAATAAAAAACGGTTAGCATCATAAGTAATCGTTGCTAACCGTTCGAGGTCTTTTTCCGTTCCCTTGCCTTTTGGCTTTTTACGCTTGCTACTTTGAGACCCTGTTACCCATAAATAGCCCTCACTATAATCCATTCCTTCAATATCGATTTCATCTTCAGGATGGAACAAATCTAAATAGTCTTTGAGATAAAAAGATGTTTGTTCGCCATACATATTCGGGGCAATAGGGCTTAAGCGTTCTAGAGTTAAAAGTTCATCTGAACCCACCCATAAATGACCGCTAGGAGTGAGGGAAACGGCGGAAATATCTCCTAATAAATCCTCTTTTCCTGTCTGGAATTGCATTAAAACGCGGCTTAAGAAAAAATATTCTTGCATTAGATTTAATTTTTAAGGTAAATTTCGTCAATCATCAAAATGGGTTGGGCGATATAATCTGCTTCGAGTTGACCCATTAAAGCCAAATCTGAATCTAAATTATATTCTTGTTGGAGTTCGAGGGCGAGAAAAGGCCGAATCCGACCCGTGACGACAACTTTTTGTTGTTCTTGTAAACGGGAAAAATCTTCGCGATCGCTCGCAACTAATAAATCTATGCCGCCATATAATTGTTCTTCGGCAATGGTAAAAAAGTTGCGTCCCAAAACCTCTTCTACTCGACCCTCAACTACCACAAATCGGTCGTAATACCAATCGGGATACTGGGTAATATCTCCCGCAGAAGGCACGATCGCGATCGAGGTTGCAATCACCACCGGAAAAGTTTCGTAATCGATATACAAATCCCGGTCAAAATCATAAATCTCGTTGCTTTCGGCTTCGAGGGTGGCAATTTCTAAACGCCTAACTTCCCCCGTAACTTGAAAATCTGTATACTCATAACGTCGTTCGGGAAGGGGGCCCCCGGTCGCATTAATAATTAAAATATTTTTACCCGTGAGTAAGGGTTCTCCACGCATCCAAAAGTTACCATCTGCTAAAATTCGGATTACTCGACTGCGAATTGTAACGGTTTCACCGAGCAATTCGTCTACTTTTTCCGGGAGAGTTTCATGGGTAATCGAGTTGATTTCGATTTGCGCGATCGCGACAGAAGCAGTCGGAACTCCGCTTAAAATAAGACTGAGAAAGCAACCCCAAAATCTGAGGGATGAGGAAGAAAACAGCAAAACAAAAATAATCTCAATATATCAAGAGTGAAACCCAATCCGGTTGACGCAAATTCCATCGTCTCGGAATCGACCGAGGGCGGCGTTTGTGGCGGGAAACAAGTCAGGCTGGACTTAAAACACGATCATGGGAAGCGATACTTTCCCGATACTCAGTTTCTACCGCCAAGTTAGCCCGTTTTTCCAACCGGATTGAGTATTAACTTTCATTTTGCTCGAAAATTGTCCTTTCTCCTCTATCTAGTGGCTGAAATTTCCCCAAAATCTCCTTGAATTTTGGAAACTTGCCAGGATTGGGTCTCGTTATCATTGCGATGGCAGCGTTTGCACAGGAAAATGTGAAATTAAAGCAAGCTCACCCTATTAAAATCGCTCATGTCGGATTTACCCCAATTTAACTTTGATGTAGTGACCGTGGATACCACAGGTCAAGAAAAAGAACGAGATCGAGGCCAGGCTTTTTATCGAGTCGAAACCCTAGACGAAAATACCACTTTAGAACTCGTCCGTATTCCGGCAGGAAACTTTCTGATGGGGGCCGATCGCAGTGAATTAGGATGGCGAACGAATCAATCTCCTCAACATCTCGTAACCCTGGCTGCGTTTTGGTTGTCCAAGTATCCGATTACCCAAGGACAGTGGCAAGCGATCGCGCAACTGCCGAAAATCAATGTTCCCCTCAATCCTCAACCCTCCTGCTTTGAGAATCGCGATCGCCCCGTCGAACAAATTACCTGGTACGAAGCCGTGGAATTTTGCGATCGCCTTTCTCATCATTGCGATCGCCCCTACCGTCTCCCCAGCGAGGCTGAATGGGAATATGCAGCCCGCGCTCAAACCACCACCCCCTTCCACTTTGGCCCCACCCTCACCACCAACTTAGCCAACTACTCCGGCGTAAGTTGGGAATACGACGGTAAAATCTGCTCAGTTGGCCATTACGGCGACGGCCCCGAAGGCGAAGACCGCCGCGAAACCACCTCAGTTGGCTTTTTCCAAGTAGCAAATGCCTTTGGTTTATATGATATGCACGGCTTAGTCCGGGAGTGGTGCGCCGATGTGTGGCACGACAACTACCAAGAAGCCCCGACCGATGGCTCGGCTTGGATGACCGCTACAACGACCGAAAAACGGGTTCTACGGGGCGGTTCGTGGAATACCGGGCCAAAACTCTGTCGCAGTGCTTTCCGCAGTCGCTTTGACCCCAATGCCAGTTTGTATGATATTGGCTTTCGGGTTGCTTGTTTTGAGGGGTAGCTTCTTCAGTTATCAGTTATCAGTCAACAGTTATCAGTGTTTTGGGCAGTAGGCAGAAATTACCAATTACCAGTTACCAATTACCAATTGAGGGATTTAGAGAATAACCAACAACCAACAACCAACAACTAGGAAAAACTGGCTCCTCGCTCTTGTAAACTGGCTTTGAGGCTATCGGTTAAACCCGCATTATCTCCAAACTGCGCTCCTTCAACTTGAGCGTGACTCAAATTCGCTTGACTCAAATTTGCGCCTTGCAAATTCGCCCCCCGCAGATCGGCATCGGCTAAATTGGCTAAAGCTAAACTGGCCCGTTGTAAATCGCTGTAGCTCAGATTGGTATTTTCGAGGTATGCCCCGCTTAAATCCGCTCCTCGTAAATTGGTGCTATACAAGTTAGCTTCACTCAAATCGCCATCGCATAGTTCCGCCCCTCGGAAGTTGGTATGGGAAAGGTTAGCCCCACTGAGGTTGATTTCATCACAGATAACGCCCCGTAAGTTACCTCCGGCCAAGTCGGTTTTAGGGTCGAGGTTTCCTAAAGCGGCTAACTCTAGAAAACTGGCATTTTTGGCTTGGCTAATTTGGTCGATTTGCTTTTGGAGTTGGGTGAAATCGGCGGTGGGTGATGGGGATGGATTGGCAGGTGGGGTAGGGGATAAAGTAACCCGGCTCAGGGGTTCGGCAAAATAATGGGGCATCAAAGCGAAAACCACCAAGCGTTCTAGAATGGCGTGTTGGTTGGGGCTAACGTCGTGTTTCCACAGGTTTTCTGCGTCGGTGACCATGACTTGATGCGATCGCACCCGAAAGGACACCGTAAAGTCATCTAGGGGGGTTGAGGGTTGCACAGTCGCCAGATGCAGGGGTTCGAGATGACCTTGTAAAATTGGTTGACTGCCTTGCAGCGACAGCATCCAGGTGGGTTTTGCAGCTTCGTCTGAGTGAATAATGAGGGTGGGGGAGGTGGGATCGTTTGGACTAACGAGGGTGGCTTGGAAATGGGAAGGGCGATCGCTCAGTTGGATAGCCTTATCGTCAAAATTGAGATGGAGTTGGCCGCCTTTGAGGCCAAATTTAACTCGACCTTGACCTAGGGGTTGCCACTGCTCGTCAAATTTTAAACTGAGGTAAAGCTGACTTGGAGACGAGTCTGCTTCTAGAGAGTGGGGGGTGAGGTCAAGGCGTAAGCAGTCGGGAAAGCGGTTGTGAGAGTATAGCTGAAGCATTTTGTGATTCGATCTTGCTTTGTGAGTCAATGGTGATCGGGTGAACTACCCAAAGCCGTCTTTGACTGAGCTTTGGGCTTCCTTTCCAACAGACTGCGAGATAGTAGCTGTCTTGCGACCCCTACTATCTCGACTTACACCTGGACAAAAGGCGATCTCCCCCGTTCCAGAGGATAAAATACGCAGTCCTTCATCTCTTATATTTTTGGCAGCGTTGATGTCACGGTTATGTTTAGCCCCGCATTTGTCACACTGCCAAAACCTCACATCAAGGGTCAGACTTCCTACTTGACTGAGGCAGACATTACAAGTTTTGGAGCTTGGGAAAAAGCGATTAACTTCTTGATAAACCTTTCCTTCCCATTCAGCTTTGTATTTCAGCATTGTACAAAACTGTCCCCATCCCACTTGAGAGATTGCGAAGCTAAGACTATGGTTTCTGACCATAGTCTTGACAGCTAAATCTTCCACCACAATAACTTGGTTTTCGTTGACTATCCTGCGTGATAGCTTGTGGTGAAAATCTTCTCTACATCTTGATATTTTGTTGTGAATCCGGGCTACTTGTTTACGGGTTTTATTACGATTACTAGAACCTTTTTGCCGTCTTGATAATCGTTTTTGCTTATTCTTTAGATTGCGTTCGTGTTTAGCTATCCATTTGGGATTATCAAACTTAGACCCGTCTGAGGTAATAGCAAAGTGAGTCAACCCCAAATCAATACCAATCGCTTTCCCTTCTGCTGACTTTTCAGGATTTTCCCGTCCATCATCAACCAAGACGGATGCGAAATACTGTCCTTTAGCGTTCATCGACACCGTTACAGTTTTAATCTTTCCCTCAATAGGACGATGGATTTTAGCGTCAACAATTCCCATTTTGGGAAACTTAAAACCATCGTCAACCACTTTAACGTTTTGAGGGTAGCTGATTGATTGTTTCAGGTGTTTTGCCTTAAATCTAGGGTAACGTCCTCTCCCTTCAAAGAAACTGATAAAAGCTCTAGATAAATTGAGAGCTATCACTTGCAAACATTGAGAATAAGGTTCTTTCATCCATTCGTATTCTTTCTTGAGATTAGTTATCTCTTTTTGAATAGCCAACCTTGAAAGTCCTTTACCTGTCGCTTTATAAGTCTCATTGGTAAGATTTAGAGCGTAGTTCCAGGCAAATCTGCAACAACCGAAGCTTTGAGCCAGATGCTGTTTTTGCTCTGGGGTTGGGTAGATTCTGTACTTGGTCGCTCTAAGCATTAGCAATAAGACTTTCAATGATCAATAGATTTTAACACAATCAGTTCGCGCTTCACCCCAATCCGCTATGCTGAGATTGGGGACTTCTCGCTCACCCCGACGTTAAAACAAATTCCGACAAAAACCCCGAAAAAAGGACAAACCCCCCATGAGTATGAGTCGAATTTGGGCGATCGCGATCAATGGATTTCGCGAAGGAATCCGCGCTCGCGCTTTATACTTGATTGCTTTTTTCGCTTTGTTGTTTGCCTTGGCGTTACAGATTTTACCGGATGTTTCGGCAACTTATGAAGATAAAATTCTGCTCGATATTGGCTTGGGAATGATGGGTTTGTTGACGGCGATCGCGGCTATTGCTCTGGGTGCAAAGACCATCGACCAAGAAATAGAACGACGCACGATTTTGGTCTTGGTGGCTAAACCTTTGAGTCGTACCGAGTTAATCGTCGGCAAACACTTGGGTTTGGTCGCTGTGGCTTGGGTGTGGTTGGTGACGATGACAGCGATCTATCTTATCGGCCTCAGCTTGGTGGATATTTCCTATTCCTTTGGGGCGATCGCCTTATCTGCTTTGTATTTATTACTGGAACTGGGTTTGTTAATCGCGGCGGCTTTGACTTTCAGTGTTTTTACGAGTTCTCTGTTAGCCACCTTGCTCACCTTTGGCCTGTATCTTGTAGGGCATTTTAGCCGCGATCTCTTAGAATTGGGACAATTAAGCGAAAATTCAACCATTGAACGGTTTACCCAAGTCTTATATGTAATTTTACCGGATTTGTCTCGCTTGAATTTACGCAATGATGTTGTTTATGGAGTAATCCCTTCTGGCGGCGAAATCGGTCTAGATGTATTCTATGGTCTGGCTTATATAATGGCGTTACTGATCCTGGCTGCGGCGGTTTTGAGTCACCGTCAGTTTTAAGATTTCGATCGAATTCTCTGGCAAAATGTCAGTAATTTCCCCGGTTATCTTTATCAAAACTTGACACAAGCCGGGGGAGTCGCCCCTTATACTGGAAATAAATCAAGATGTTGAAACACCAACAAAAACAGCGTGTTAGGTTTTTTGTCGTCGCTTCTAGTGGTCTGGCTGGGGCGATCGCAGCCAGAGCGGATAGAGAACTTCAAAAAAATCTGGGTTCGAGGATTGGGGTTAAATTTCACAGTCACTCTCCTCTGGTCAGGGCAACTCAGGATTTTTACCTAGATTTTCTTCCGGGTTTGAGTGGGGTTTGCCTTTCTCAACTGCTCAAAACCCTTGCACAATCGTAAAAGACTGCCCCCATCAACTTCTCAAAACGACTTATTATTGAAAACAGTGGCTCATTTTATAAATCGTCCGATTTCTTGGGCAGAAACCTATGAGAAATTGTCAGATTGGTTCGCGCAATGGTTTCTCAACAGTTCAAATTCTTTTCCCCATGACCCAACCGTTTCTGGCTGTGGCGATCGCAATTCACCTCATCGTAACTGCTCTATGAATGTAGAGGACATCGTTCATACTATGTGGCAACCTAGGAGTTTAGCAGAGCGCTTGCAAACTGCGACTCAAGGGTTATGTCGTGCGCTCGATCTCCGTCATAGCTGGGTTTTTAATCCAGATGCAACCCCCATTGCTGCCGCTACTCCCCAAGGGGCAATATCGGTGACAGCAGCTCAAAATAATCCTTGGCTTAACCATTGTTTATTATCTCCCTCAGAGACCCTGAACTTTAAAGAACCCACCCTTTCCCAAGAAGTGCAAGACAATGGCTGGGTGGATACCTTGTTAACAATTCCTTTACGCTATCAAGAAGAAAACCTCGGTCTTCTGTGTTTGCATCGTCGCGATCGCGAAGCCCTAGACGCTTGGCCGTCCCATCAACTGCCTTATATAGAAAGTATCGCATTGCAATGCGCGATCGCCCTCCACCAAAATCAACTCGATTATCAACTCCACATTGCTCAACAGCAACAAGAGTTAATCGGTCAACTCCACCAACTCCTCAACACCGATTTGAGTTTTACTGAAATCTTGCAAAAAATGATGCAGTCGATTGGCGAACAATTTACCGTCGAACGAGTTGTATTATTGCGTTTTGGCGAAGAAAACGTCACCGTCGAACAAGAATGGCGCAAAAACGCCAATATCCCCTCCCTGCTGCAAGAAAATCTGCCTTGCTCCGAGTGGCAAGAACTCCTCGTCGAACAAAGTGATTATCAAGTGCGCCGCTATCTTCACATCGAAGATTATCCCCAATATTGTGCCGATAAAACCAAAACCGCCCAAATTCAGCAACACAGTCAAACCACCTCTTTATTAAGCGTTCCCTTATTTCAAGGCGATCGCTTAACGGGAAGTTTAACCCTCGAAAGCGTCACGCGATCGCGCCACTTCAACCCCACCGAAATTCAACTGTTAATTGACATTACCTCCCCCATCGCGATCGCCTTCCACAGTTGTCAACGCCTCAAACACCTCGAAATCGAAGTCCAAGCCCGTTCCCGTTCCCTCGAAGCCGCCAACCACGCCAAAAGCGAACTCCTCTCCACCATGAGTCACGAACTACGGACTCCCCTCACCAGCATCATCGGCTTCTCGCGGATGTTACTCGAACAAATTTATGGCGACCTCAACCTCAAACAAGACCAATACGTTAAGGCCATTTTCACCGCCGGAGAACACCTCCTTTCCTTGATCAACGACCTCCTCGACATCTCCAAAATCGAAGCCGAAAAAGAAGAACTTGCCCTCGAACCCCTCGCCGTTGAAGAAGTCTGCCGTTCTGCAATCTCCCTTCTCCAAGAACAAGCCCATCAAGCAGGCCTCGATCTCAACCTCGAAATTCATCCCGAAGCCACCCTTTGCTACGCTGACCAACGGCGTTTAAAACAAATCCTTGTAAACCTATTGTCGAATGCCATCAAATTCACCGAAACTGGCTCTGTCACCCTTAAAGTCACCCCCCACCACAACACCCTTAATTTCGCCGTGATCGATACGGGAATCGGTCTTAAGCCCGAAGACCTGGAAAATCTCTTTCAACCCTTTTATCAAGGCAAAACCCACCGCCACAGCTTACATAAAGGCACAGGACTCGGTTTAGCTTTATCCCGCAAACTTGCTCGCCTGCACCACGGCGATCTCACCGTCGAATCCGAGTTAAACCAAGGCAGTTGCTTTACTTTAAAAATCCCGCTAAATCCCCCCTTGGATAGCTAAAGACTTTTTCAGTAGACCTTAATTAATATTCCCTTCCCAAGAGTCGGAGCGAACGGCCTGTAAAATGTAGCTCTGAACCTTTTTGGGGAAAAACAGTCTCTAACAACGGTTTAGAGATATTCTTGTAGCGGGAAAGTTCGGCGATCGCGACTGCCCCCTGGGGGGTGGAAAAACCCCGCCCCAACACGCCCATTGCCTCTCAGTCATTAATGAAAACTCGCTCTAGCTACACTCAACTTTTACCCTATTTACTGCCCCAAAGCTGGACCATTGGCTTGGCCCTTGCCTGTACATTAGTATTTACAGCTTGCTGGCCGATTTTGGCTTGGCTGTCTAAGTGGATTGCTCAGTTTGTGGGGGAGGGCAATCTCGACGAGATTTTAAGAGTTTGTGCGATCGCCCTCTTGGTGTTTTTCGTGCAGAAACTAGCACAATTCGGTCAAGATACCCTCATGGCTAAAGCCGCCCTCATTATCGCCCTCGACCTCCGCAAAACCCTCTACAGCCATCTGCAAAAACAAAGCCTCGATTACTTTGAAAGCCACAAAACCGGGGATTTATCTTATCGTCTGACCGAAGATGTCGATCGCGTCGGGGAAATCATTCACAAAATTTTTCAGCAATTTATTCCCTGCATTCTGCAACTAATCGCCGTGTTAGGTTATGCCATTTATCTCAACTGGCAACTCACCCTCGCCCTCTTATTTGCCGCCCCGATAATGGGACTTTTAATCGGTTGGTTTGGGGAAAAAATTCGCTCCTTTTCGCGCCGCAGCCAAAACCGCATTTCTGACTTGTCTTCTCTGTTAGTAGAAGTGTTTAGCGGCATTCGCTTGATTAAAGCTTTTGCGGCAGAAGACTACACCCTCGAACAATTCAGCCACGAAGCCGAAAGCAACCGTCGCGCCAAATACGCCGCCGAAAAACTCAAAGCCATTCAGCATCCGATTATTGGCTTTCTCGAAGCGGTTTGTGTTTTGCTCATCTTTTTATTAGGAGGATGGCAAATTAGCCAAGGCAATCTCACCGGGGCAGAATTATTTAGTTATGGGGTAGCCGGGGCAATGCTGATCGATCCGGTGAATATTACCACCCACAACTACAACGAAATTAAAAGTAGTGAGGCTTCAGTCGATCGCGTCTTTGAAATTTTAAGTTTGCGTCCTCGCGTGAGCGATCGCCCCCTAGCCCAACCCCTCGATACTGTCACCGGAAAAGTCGAATACTGCAACGTCACCTTTGCTTATGAGCCACAAAAGCCCGTTCTCAAGAATTTGAGCTTTTTGGTACAACCGGGGGAAACAATTGCCTTGGTGGGGTCTTCTGGGGCGGGAAAAAGCACGATGATGAACCTCCTCCCCCGTTTTTATGACCCGGATGGAGGAGAGATTTTGATTGATGGGGTTAAGATTCGCGATTGCACCCTTCGCAGTTTGCGCCGCCAAATTGGGATTGTTCCTCAAGAAACGATTTTATTTTCTGGCACGATCGCCCAAAATATTGCTTTTGGTCAGCGCGACTTTGACCTCAAAGCCGTGGAAGTTGCCGCCCGGATTGCCAATGCTCATCAGTTTATTTCCCAGTTTTCTCAGGGGTACTATACATACGTGGGAGAGCGCGGCGTAAACTTATCGGGGGGTCAGCGTCAGCGTCTCGCGATCGCGCGGGCGGTATTTCTCAATCCCCGCATTTTAATTTTAGATGAGGCGACTTCGGCGTTAGATTCTGAGTCTGAAGCCTTAGTCCAAGAAGCCCTAGACCGCATTATGCAAGACCGTACCGTGTTTATTATCGCCCACCGCCTGGCTACGGTGCGCCGCGCCAGTCGTTTATTCGTCATTGAAAGTGGTGAAATGGTCGAATCGGGAACCCACGACCAGTTATTGGCTCAAAAGGGGCGTTATTCCCAGTTTTATGCTCAACAGTTTTTGGGTAGCACTTAAGGGGAACGTTTTTTCGAGGATTTACTGGTTATTTGTTATTTGTTGTTGGTTTTGATGGAATGAAACAAAACCCCAATCCCAATCGTCTGCTATAAATGTTTTAAACTTTTCGCTCGATCGCGTCTAGCCGTCGAAATTAACTTTTGCGTATGAAACGCTTTTTGTCTCACTTCATCTCAAAACTGCGCTTTCGCGACTATACCGCCCGAGCCGCGATCGCGACTACGGCGAGTCTGGGTTTGATTAATCCCGCGATCGCCCAAGTGACCTCACCGCCTATCTTTGAAAGTGTCCGGGTCAGTCCAAGATTTAACCCCGACCCGATAGTGTTGCGGGGGATTAGTGGTGGCACGACTGCCGCCCCTTCTGTAGCCCGACGGGAACAAACCGCCACAGGGCCTTGTGTGGGCTTTGTGGACACTTCACCGGATCATGTGATGACCCTGACCAATGACTTCGACTTTCTCAGCGTTGAGGTACAAAGTTCCGAAGATACGACCCTGATCGTGAGAGGGCCAGGCGGCGCTTGGTGCAATGATGATATTAGCGGCAAAAATCCCGGTATCGCCGGAGAATGGCTCGAAGGGACTTATGAAATCTGGATTGGGTCTTACCAAAAGGATACATACTATCCCTACATTTTGCGTTTAACCCAAGTCCGCTAAC
>JBKHDX010000100.1:0-15851 GCA_046541115.1 Spirulinaceae cyanobacterium
GAATGTTGTTTGTTGAAGATATTAACTTGGTCTCGTGGCAAAGGGGAATATTTTCAAAACAAATTGCTGATGCTGGTTTTGGTCGGTTTCTAAATATCTTAGAGTGGGTCTGTTTTCGCCGCGATGTGTATTTCGCCAAAGTCGATAAAAATGGCACAAGTCAAACTTGTCCCAACTGCGGCACACACACGGGTAAGAAAGATTTAGATATTCGGGTTCACCATTGCGATGAATGCGGATATTTGACTTCGAGAGATGTTGCGGCGGCTCAAGAAATTAGAAATCGTGGAATTGCAGCCGTCGGGCAGGCGGTAGTGGAAAATGTCTGTGGACTGGATGCGACGGGGAGTGTCGGTCACGATATTCTAGTTGGCACGGGATAAAGCAGAAAACTAACATTGTGAGGTGTTAGAATCCCTCGTCAAGGAGCGACGGGAGTATGTCAATTGCCTAAACCGCATTTTCCGATTCAATGGAGTGGTATCGTAGCTTCTTAAAGGGACTTTTCCCGATTCCATCCGCAGTAACAAGGAGTACTTCATTATGCCCAGAACCCCTGACGAGTTTGCCGTTCACATTATGCTAGAAGGCGGACACCGTGAGGAAGTCCGTTTTCCCACCATCCAAGAATTCCAAAAATGGTATAGCGGGGAACTAATGCCCAAGGCAAACGACTCTACGTTTATCAGCGTACCGATTAAAAACATCCAAGGGGAATACATGGTGGTACGCCCTAGTAGCGTTATGGCCATTCGCGTTGAGCCTGTTTTCGCGGGTAGCATCGATCGCTTCTAGACCCAAGCTTGTATCAAATTTGAGTCGATATGAAGAAAATTATTGCACTATTTTGTTTAGGTTTGGCTTTGGTAACGGCGATTCCTGCTTTTGCCAACAGTTCAAATTATTCTAGAACCAATGTTCCGCCTTTGCATCGAGTCAGCCTCAGTCGCGACTTTACCAATTTAGCCTTTGACGAGCAAATTTTTTGGGGTCGCAATGGCAAACCCGCCGATAAACAAGCGCTTTTACAATCGGTTGACAACAGTCTGCGCTACCTTAGCACTCCTACTGCGGCAAGAGTGTACAGTAATTATCCGGTACAAGGAATCACTGTCGATCGCGTCCGTCGTTCTTTGGTGCGTTTTCGGCAGTTAGTGGTTAATTCTCGCAGCCCAGAAGAATTGCAAGGGGCGGTGCAACGGGAATTTGCGTTTTATAAGTCTTCGGGACGAGATACCAGTGGTGAGGTGCATTTCACCGCTTATTATGTACCGATGCACCAAGCCAGTCGCGTTCGGACTGAGGAATATCGTTATCCTTTGTATCGCAAGCCTGCTAACTTGGAACAATGGTCTTTACCCCATCCGACTCGGGCTGAGTTAGAAGGGATTGACGGCACAGGCAGTAATAGTCCCTTGCGCGGCAGTGAGTTGGTGTGGTTTCGCGATCGCCTCGAAGCCTTTTTGGTTCACGTCCAAGGTTCAGCCCGCTTACAACTCACTGACGGGACAGAAATGTCGATTGGCTACGCGGGGAGTACAGACTATGATTATGTAAGTTTGGGGCGCGAAATAGCCAAAGAAGGCCGCATTGCTCCAACAGGTATTAGTATTCCCGTAATTATTGATTACTTTAAGCGCGTTCCTCAAGATTTAGATGTGTTCTTGCCGCGCAACAACCGCTTTATCTTTTTCCGGGAAACTAATGGCGAACCTGCTACCGGGAGTATTGGCGTTCCGGTAACCGCAGACCGTTCCATTGCCACCGATAAGGAAATGATGCCGCCGGGGGCATTGGCGTTGGTTCACACCCGCATTCCCTTCCGCACAGAGAATGGCGAACTGGAAACTCCTGTGGTGAGTCGCTTTATGTTGGATCAAGATACAGGCAGTGCGATTAAGTCTCCGGGCCGCGTCGATTTGTTTTTGGGGACGGGGCCAGAAGCGGGCGATCGCGCCGGTATTGTGGGCTGGACAGGAGAGTTGTATTATCTGCTGTTGAAGTAGAAGCATTTACCCATTACCAATAACTAGCCTGGACTTTGAGTTCCAGGCTTTTCTGTCTCAAAACCAAGGCAGATAAAAATAGCGGGTTTTGGCGGTGGGGGAAAAACGAACCCAGATCGCGATCGCGCTTTTTTTCTGTAGGTCTTGAGAACCGGATTGGACGAAGGGGGCGATGTCATAGCGAAAATGACAGGAATGCCAGCGAAAATCGGGTTTTGCGGTCAGTAACCAGCCTTTTTCATAGTTGGCAATATCCCCAATCCAGGGGGGATCGAGATGGTTTTCACTCGCTAAAAAGTTACAAAACATTACAGCATCGTCTTGATGCTTTTTAATACCGCTAGGGGTGTAAATTTCGGCATATTGACTGAAAATTGGAGAAAAATGTGAATCTAGCAGCTTTGGACTAAACGGCAGTAACCCTCGCACCGCATTAAGCCGCTTACGGTGTAGAGAACGGGCGAAAAAATCAATCTGAGGCGATCGCAACTCTCGCAGTTGTTGAGTTTCTGCGGCAGTTAAGCCCAATTTTTGACCAATTTCAGTGGGATTATCGAAAAATTGCCGTCTTAACTCGGAATCCACATACAAACGGGCTAAAACTTCCTGAACTGCTTTTAGACTCATGTCTAAATTTAAGCAAACTACTTCTGCTGTAAAAATTCTTAATGAAAAATCTTAATAAATCAGTTTAACCTAGCAAGTTAGGCGGTTTTTTACGCAATAACAATTGGTTTGCAGTTAATCATAGAATAGGAAATTTAGTATGAGTGTCAATTTAGCTACCATGCTGCGGGAAGGGACGAAAAAATCCCACTCAATGGCAGAAAACGTCGGTTTTGTCAAGTGTTTTCTTAAAGGTGTAGTCGAAAAAGAATCTTATCGCAAGTTAGTGACAAATCTTTACTACGTCTACTCCGCGATGGAAGAAGAAATGGAGAAACATCGGCAACACCCGCTGCTCTCGAAAATGTACTTCCCCGAACTCAATCGGAAGTCTAGCTTAGAGCAAGATTTAATTTACTATTACGGGCCAAATTGGCGTGAAGAAATTAAGATTTCGACCGCAGGAGAAGCTTATGTAGCACGCATCCGCGAAGTTTCTAATAACCGTCCCGAATTGCTACTGTCTCATTTATACACTCGTTATTTAGGGGATTTGTCCGGCGGTCAAATTCTCAAGAAAATCGCCAAAACTGCCATGAAATTAGAAGATGGTCAAGGCACATCTTTTTATGAATTTGATGCCATTTCTGACGAGAAAGCCTTTAAAAATAAATATCGCGAAACCCTCGATACCCTTCCTATCGACGAAGCGACAGCCCAAGATATCGTCGATGAAGCGAATGCGGCTTTCGGGATGAACATGAAACTGTTTAACGAACTCGAAGGCAACTTGATCAAAGCGATTGGTACAATGCTGTTCAACAGCTTAACCCGTCGTCGCTCTCGCGGTAGCACCGACACCGAGTTGGCTGCGGCTGAAAATTAAGCCTTGATTTTGACAGCAAAATAGCATTGCTCATTTTTAATAATCCTGAAGGCTCAGGTAATGATATCAAAGTTATTATCGGGCTTTTAGGATTATTTGCATGGGGGAATCGTCTTTTTGCCGGATCGGAAAATGCACAAAGTCGGACAAACAATCGAGTTTTGTATATTAACTTAATGATTTCGCGGAAATCGTGTTAACTTATGTAAAACAGGGTTAGATGTCCTACTCACCTTGCATTTATCTTTTCAGGAAATTTAATAATGACAAAAACTACCTTGGCAATTAAGGCATTTGTCAACACTCAAAATCGAGATGTTTTAGCCGATCTCAATTTGAATCGCGCGATCGCATCTTTGAGTAGTAGTGAGTCATTCAAACAACTCCTACTGGCTTTAATCGAAAGTCCGGCATTTTCGGAAGACCTCGGTACTGAATTTGCCAGTGCTGGAGCAGTCGAGGGTATCTCTGCCTGTCGTAGTCTCCGCAGTTGTCTGAATGCCTCTCTCAGCCGTTTTTTAAGCTTACTCGCAGAACTACTGTCGGTTTTCGATCCGGTCGTGGGTCATCAATGGTATGAATTTGCCAGCAGAACTCACGCATCGGAGTTAGGGAAGCGCAAGCTATTAAATTATTTACTGGCAAGTTCGGAAAAAGAATTTTATCAAGACTTAGCCAACCGCTTAGTGGTCGAAAATCCCCACGCGATTTATCCGACTTCGAGTTACCGGGAAAGTCGCGGCTTTGTCGAAAGTACCGAGGATGACACCACTATTGAAGCGGTAATGCGGTCGAGTACCTTTACCTCGATCAAGCTGATTGATAACATCCTCGACCCCGAACAAACCCTGCTGCGCGATCGCTATATCTCCCTCGGTCGCTGCGTCTGCTTAGTCGATCGCAACGTCGAGCGCTTTTACGGCGAGCAAATCGAGCATTACTTCAACTCTCACGACATCCCCCTCGAAAAGCTCGTTTATCGCGCCATGGAAGTCGATAAAGGCATTTACACCGTCGAACAAATGCTCGGCGACTTTAAACGCCTTGGGGTGTCCCGCAACGAACCCGTATTAATTGTGGGCGGGGGTGTACTCGCCGATACCGGGGGTTTAGCTTGCGCCCTGTATCACCGCAACACTCCCTACATCATGCTGTCCACCTCCATTGTGGCCGGAATTGATGCCGGGCCGTCTCCCCGGACTTGTTGTGATGGTTTTGGCTACAAAAACCTGTTTGGGGCTTATCATCCCCCGATCTTGTCCATTACCGATCGCCACTTCTTTAAAACCCTACATGAAGGTTGGTTGCGTCACGGCATCATCGAGATCGTGAAAATGGCAGTCGTCAAAGATGCCGAATTATTCTGCGACCTCGAAGAAGCTGGCCCCGACCTCATTACCACCCGTTTCGGGACGATGGATTGTAATGAGAGCGATCGCATCAACACCCTTTCCCAAAAAATCCTCGGTGGGGCATTACGCAGTTATGTCGCGGCTGAATACGATAACCTCTACGAAACCCATCAATGTCGCCCTCACGCTTACGGCCACACCTGGTCTCCCGGTTTTGAAATCGAAGCCGGATTACTCCACGGTCACGCCGTCGCCATTGGTATGGGCTTCGGGGCGTATCTGAGTTATCGGCTCGGCTGGATCGATGAAAAACAAATGCACCGTATCCTACGCCTAATTAGCTCCTTTGGCTTGAGCTTGTGGCACGACATCCTGGAGAAAAAAGAAACCCTGTGGGAATCTCAAGTCAAAATCGTACAGAAACGCGGTCAAAACTTAGCCGCCCCCTTACCGAAAGATGAAATTGGTCAATGCGGTTATCTCAACCATTTGACCCAAGCTGAACTCTACGCCGCCATTGACGAATACCGGGCAATTTGCGCCGATTATCCCCGTCAAGGGTTAGGTATCGATCCCCTTTGCAGTGATGTGGGTTTAGAAGATCCGTCTACGGTGGGGCAAATGTCACCACACCCCTTACCTACTTATGCTGAAGACACAGTAGAAGCCCTTTCGGGTGTGTAAAACAGATTTTTTCTAAACCCATGCAACATTCTTATGATTTTGTGATTCCTCTGTTTCAGGTGCGCTGGAATACCCGTGCCGTTTTAGAGGGAATCACGACTCACTATCAACCCCGGACGATTCACATTATCGCGCCAGCCCCCCAAGCGGAGTTTCTGCGCTCTGTTCCGGTCGAACAAAGCTGGCAAACTGCGCCTTTGGTCATTCATGCCGAAGAAACATTTTTCCAAAAATGCGGCCTGACTAAAGATGCCTTATGTGCAGAGATCGATTTATCGGAATCGTTGTACACCCCAGGTTGGTTTTATCAACAACTGCTCAAGTTAGGCGCGTTTGAGGGGATTGAAAATCTCAGCGAGTGGTATATGGTTTGGGATAGCGATTTGCTACCCGTCGCTGCTTGGCCGTTGATTGATGCTGAAGGCCAACATCGCTTTGCCTTGCTACAACACAATCAATGGGGCAATCCTCAAATTGTGTCTACTTGGGCTAATTGGATTCGCAATGTTTTAGGGGTTGAACCGTTAACGGATACCACCGGAACTTTTATTCCCCATCATTTGTGGTTCAAACAAGAGCATTTGCGCTCCTTTGCGGCCAAAGTCCAAGATTATTTTCAATCTGAGGATCGTTGGTTGTTGCTGATGATGCGCTCGGCTATGAAGTTTGGCACATTTAGCGAGTATTGGTCTTATGCCTCTTGGGTGGCGACTCAAGCGCCTGAAGACTTGGCTTATTATCCTTACGAGCAGTACGGAGCGGCCACAGAGCGCTTTTTTGATGATGGGACGGGGATGTTCTCAGAAGCATTACAAGCTCACCGAGACACGCTCGATTGTGTACCGGATGGGACTTTATCGCCTTCCTATGAAGAAGTGCGCGAGTTTATCCAGGCGACATATAAGCCCGATGAAATACCATCGTCTTTGTCGTTTGAAAGCAGTCCTCGCCATTTGAAAAAGAACCGCGAGAATATGCACATTGAGGAGTTGCGATCGCGCTGGAATCCCCGACAAACTGAGGCCATTCTTTCATAAATTCTAGACTGGCTTGAGTTTAAGGTTTATACGATGGGTTGTTCGCGTCAAACAACCCATTTTTTAGAAATTGATTGTCTAAAAACCCGAACCCAAGGGACTCGCAAAGACTGTTAAGATGAAAATGAATGCTGACGCTTACAGTTATTATTCATTTCTTTTTATGACAGCTCTCATTATCCCTGACAAAACAAAATTAGAAAAACCGCCTTTAGAAATTCATTATTTGGGCGATCGCGTCCTGCGCTCTCCGGCCAAACGCATTGCTAAAATCGACGATAAGGTGCGGCAACTGGCCCGAGAAATGCTCCAAACCATGTACAGTTCCGACGGAATTGGTTTAGCTGCTCCCCAGGTGGCGGTGAATAAGCAAATGTTGGTGGTGGATAGCGACCCCGACAATGCTACGAATCCGCCGTTGATTTTAATCAATCCTCAGATTAAAAGTGCCAGTAAAGAACTCTGTGATGCCCAAGAAGGTTGCTTGAGCATTCCAGGGGTATATTTAGATGTGACTCGCCCTAAAGCGATTGAAGTGGCATTTAAGGATGAAACCGGCCGCCCTCGTCGCATCAAAGCGAAAGGGTTGTTGGCACGAGTGATTCAGCACGAAATGGATCACCTTAACGGTGTTTTGTTCGTGGATCGAGTCAAAAATGATTTGATGTTAACCGATGAGTTGACAAAGAACAATTTTTCTGTTAAAGCTGTTAAACCCGTTGCCTAAAAAAGAAGGAGTCAACACACAATGGGCATGACCCCCAAAAGCGGTGTATTGTTATTAGGGTCTTGTGTGACCGCGATCGCGGCCGTGGGTTCGGTATTTGAACTCAGTTATGGCGATCCTACCTATGGCATTGCCACCACCACGGCGATTTTGATTGCGAGTATCCCCATCAGCGCTGTCTTATTTTGGGCGGCGGTCAAAGACACCAAGGCTAATCAATAATCTCGATTTGTCGGGGAGTTTCCCCAGTATTCGCGTCTCGCAAACAAACATTGGTGAAAGCAATTCTGCGACATATCGTAAAAGGTAGGGGGACAGCACCACTGCTGCCTCCCTATCATTTATCCAGTGCCACCGAGGTTGTCTTGGGGCGGGATCCGAGTTGTCATGTCAGCTTAGACCCAAAACTTCATACGGGGGTATCCCGTCGCCATGCCGTAATTCAGCGGGATCGCGACCAATGGCAAATTTGCGACCTCGATAGCGCCAATGGGACTTATGTTAACCGCAAACGTCTAGAGGGTTGCCAAATTCTCCACCCCGGCGATCGCTTCCAACTGGGTAAAAGAGGCCCCGAATTTGGGTTTGAAGTAGAAGGGTTTGTTTCTCAACCCCTGTCAGACTCTTTAACCTTTACCCAAATTTTTCCCCTCGCGGCTACAGCCCGACAACTGGCGCAACAAGCTTATCTCATGCCCGCGATCGCGACCATTGTCACCGTCGCTTTGATGTTTACCGTCGTGGGTCAAGCGGCGGTTTTTAATGTCTTGCTGGCGGCTTATCTGTCGGGGGCCGCTTATTACTACATTTACCGTTTATGCGGCAAACATAAACCCTGGTGGGTGATTTTAGGCTGCATGGGTTTAATGGTTTTAATGTTAGTCAGTCCTCTTTTGACTGTCTTTATTTTTGTATTTCGCGACCTTTTACCCGGTCAAATTCCTCAAGACGGTGAAGCGATCGCCGTCCCCCTCTTAATCCTACGAATGTTTATTGGGGTGGGCTTAATGGAAGAAATCTTCAAAAGCTTACCCTTATTTGTTTTTCTGGGAATTGGCAGAATTTTACATCCCCCCTGGAACAAACGGGTGGGCATTTACGAACCCCTCGACGGGATTTTACTGGGGGCTGCGGTAGCCGTCGGTTTCACATTGATTGAAACCCTCGGTCAATACGTTCCTAATATTGCGTCTCAAGCCACTTTTTCTTCGGCCGAAACCAGTCAACTACTGGGGCTACAACTCCTCATTCCGCGAATTTTAGGCGCAGTGGCGGGTCATATTGCCTACAGTGGTTATTTAGGCTATTTTATTGGCTTGAGTATCCTCAAACCCCGCCGACGCTGGCGAATTTTGCCCATCGGCTATCTTACGGCTTCTTTACTGCACACGCTCTGGAATGTAACGGGTTACTATAACTCATTACTGCTGGCGTTAGTCGGAGTCCTCTCTTACGCTTTTCTGGCGGCGGCAATTCTCAAAGCCAGAATGCTCTCAAATCATTAGCGTCTCAGAGGAAACCCAGATTTCCGATCGAAACAAATACCCCAGTTTCTGGAAAAAACTGGGGTTTTGCGTTAGGAAATTATGCCAATGGGACTGGTAAGTTTTTGCAGTTGTCGCACCAGTAAGCTCAAGAATAAGCCCACATCCGTTACAACGCCAACCGATTCAACCGAACCGCGATCGCTCAACTTCGTGACCACCGCCGGGTTAATATCAACACAGACCATCTTCACCCCTGCGGGGGTCATATTCCCCACGCCAATCGAGTGCAGCATGGTAGACAACATCAAAATCATGTCTGTGTCTTCAATTAAGCGGGAATACTCAGTTTGAGCGGCGATTAAGTCCATTTGAGTATCCGGTAAGGGGCCGTCGTCCCGAATCGAACCCGCTAAACAGAAAGGAACATTCTGTTTGACGCATTCGTACATCACGCCTTTGGTGAGTACCCCAGCATCAACGGCTTGGGCAATGCTACCGTAGCGGCGAATAGTGTTAATAACTTTGAGGTGATGGCGGTGACCCCCTTGGACGGGAACCCCTTTACTCATATCCACACCGAGGGAGGTTCCCATGAGGGATTGTTCGATGTCGTGAACCGCGATCGCGTTGCCTCCGAGTAAGGCTTGGACATAGCCCTCGCGAATCAACCAAGACAAATGAGAACTACCCCCGGTATGAATGACCACGGGGCCTGCGGTTACTGCGACCTTGCCGCCGCGATCGCGAATTTGGCGCAATTCCCAGGCAATTTGCTCGACGACTAACTCCACGCGGCGCTCGCTGGAAACCCCGGCTCCCATAAAGCTAAATTCTTGGGATTTGTTCCGTTTTTCGCGAGAATCCTGTTTGCGGACGGTACGAATCCCTTCCACACCGACGACGATTTCTTCACCGACTTCTAAATCCCGCAAGAGCTTGCATTGCGCGACGATATTATTTCCAGTTTGGGTAATCGCGATCGCGCCATCCATCCGTTGTTTTTGGACGCGAATCCACTCCCCATTAATCCGCACTTCCGTCGGATAAATTGTAGTGACATAAAAATCATCCGGTGCAACTCCCCCTTGGGTCACCGCTTCTAACAGTGCGTCTCGTTCGTCTTGGGGACGGTCTACGGCTCCCAAGTCGATCAACTGGGTCATAATGTCTTCCATCACCTCATGGGAGGGGGCAGACACCTTTACATCCGCGAGGGACGTACTTTGACGTTCGGTTCCGAGATCGAATTTCAACACCTTGAAACTACCGCCATTGTCCACCACCAAATCGAGGGCCCGATTCATAATCCCCGCATCGAGCAAGTGGCCTTGCATCCGAATCGTGCGGCTTTCGATGGGGTCGTTAGCGTGGACATCTTCGAGGACGGGTTCAGTGGTGCGTAAGGTCAAGCATTTTGCCGCTCCTCCCGCTTTGAGAAATTCGGTTAAGGGGGTTTCGATGACTTGGAAACCTACCTCAGCCATGCGCTGTTTGAGGTCGTTGCTGGCTTTGTTCATCACGACCACCGAGTTAATATTCACCGAATTACAAGCAAAATTAACCGCATCGGCTTCCGCGATCGCGATGCGTTTGTGGGCCGGGACGCGACCTTCGATTAAATGATTGGAATAAGCATCAAATGCCCCCGGATAATACAGCAAATAACCGCCACTCAGGGGACAGAAGCAAGTATCGAGGTGATAAAAGCGATTATCAATTAAACGTAACGATAAAACTTCAATATCAAGCCATTTGGCAATATAAGGATGAGAATCCAGTTCGGAACGGAAGCCATAACCCGCCCATAACCAGCGGCCTTCTCGGTCGAGGAGTGCGTCCCCTGCCCCTTCAAACGGCAGGTCTTGGGGGAGTTCGTGAACGGTGTAGCCTTGTTTCTCAAACCAAGCTTTGAATAGTGGTTCTTCTCCTTGACGTTCTGGGTGCATGAAGCGACTCAACACCACGGTTTTACCCAGAAGTAAACCCGCATTCGCTGTAAAGACCATATCGGGCCAACCCTTAGCGGGTTCGACTAAATCGACGATCGCGTGGTCTTTGAGGGTGTAATACAGTTTTTGCCACTGTTCTACGGCGCGATCGCGAGAAGATTTGTGAATATTTCCTTCCATCCACGGATTAATCACATAATCCACATCGTAGTGGTCGGGAGGACACATGAGGAAACGAATCGATTCGGACATAATAGATAAATTAGTAAATACGCCAGGGCTACAACCCCAAACATGACTCAAGCCTTTTCGCCGCTCGCTCAATGGGCGATCGCGGCGGCTTTTTTTTTGACACAGGCAACTTTTTATTGTATCAGTCTTATTTCTTTCTTCGAGGGGTTTTCTGGGGGAAAATCTGAGGCGATCGCCTCAAAATACAGTCAAAGCGAGTCAACGGGCGATCGCGTCGTTACAATTTCATGACTTATGCTGGAGCGAAGCTTATCCCCTCCCCCCCTTTTCGGGTCAATAAACCAGCAGCGCGACCCTACCAACGACTTCCCCGGATTTTGCAAGAATTCGTTACAGTAAGAAACGAAAGACTTTGCCTAGAGACTCAAGCATAATGGCTTCTTCACCCTCCCTCGCTGTCAGAGAACTGCCCTTATTTCCCTTACCAGATGTCGTGCTGTTTCCCGGCCGTCCCCTACCATTGCACATTTTTGAATTTCGCTATCGCATCCTGATGAACACCATTCTTGAAAGCGATCGCCGCTTTGGTGTTTTGATGTTCGACCCCACCCAACGGGAAGTGGCCGCTATCGGTTGTTGTGCGGAGGTCATTCACTACCAGCGCCTTCCCGACGACCGCATGAAAGTATTAACCCTGGGCCAGCAACGCTTTCGGGTTCTAGATTCGGTGCGGGAAAAACCCTATCGCGTCGGCCTCGTCGAATGGATTGAAGACAAACCCACCGTCGAAGATTTACGGCCCTTGGGGAACGAAGTCAAACAACTCCTCGAAGATGTGGTACACCTGTCAGCCAAACTTACCGACCAACGCATCGAACTCCCCGACGACTTGCCCACTCTCCCGACAGAACTTTCTTACTGGGTGGCTAGTAACCTCTACGGCGTAGCCAGCGAACAACAAAGCCTGCTGGAAATGCAAGACACCGTAGAACGATTGCAACGGGAATCGGAGATTTTAACCTCAACCCGCAATCATCTTGCGGCGCGATCGGCCCTCAAAGACATTCTGCCTTAATACCGTTGCTCAAAAGCCCTCTTGTCGTAAGCCCTGAAGGGCTTACCAGGGCTTGAGTAGCAAGGGTTAAAGCCCTCACGACGAAGGATTTAAAGCCAAAGTCTTTGATTTTCCCGAACATAATCCCTGAAATTTGTCGGGGCGCGATCGCCTATTTTTTCTACCTCAAAAGTCACGCGATCGGCATTACCAAATCGGGTAATGGTATAAAGCATAATCATTACCAAAATCTGAGCCGCAGCATCTCCCAACTGCTGGCGATACCGGAAAAAAGAAAACCAATTTGGGCTAACATAATTAATCTGTTTTCCGAGTACCTGGGTAAATATCGCCGCAATTTCTGAAAAATCCAAAGACTCCGGCCCCGTTAAGTCCAATTTTGTATTTTCTGCTGGAAAATCTTGCAATAACTGAGCCGCGACTGCGCCAATATCTTGAACATCAATAAAGCTAACCTGAGCTTTTCCGGCCGGAATGTAAATCCGACTAAATATGCCAAAATAGCCTAGGAAAATTTTGCCCCATCAGGAGGATTGACAGCTTGACTACTCGCGCCATTATTGTTCGTCACGGACAAAGCACTTATAACGCCCAAAGTCTGATTCAAGGTCGCTGTGATGAATCAGTATTAACTGAAAAAGGTCGCCAAGATGCCCAAACTGTGGGTGCGACCCTGGCCCCAGTCCCAGTTGACGCGATCTACCACAGTCCTCTACAACGGGCGGCTCAAACTGCCGCAATTATTCATGAGCATTGCGCGGATGTACCGATGCAAGCCAGCGATCGCCTGATGGAAATCGATTTACCCTTATGGGAAAAGCTGCACAAAAAAGCGGTTGCCGAGCAGTTTGCCGAAGATTATCGCTGCTGGAAAACTCGTCCCCACGAATTTTACATGACCCTTCCCGATGGGCGCAAACATTATCCCGTTTTGTCGCTATACGAACAAGCTCAAGCCTTTTGGCAAGAACTTTTAGCCCGGCATTCGGGCCAAACGGTGATGATTGTGGCCCACAATGGCATTAATCGCTGTTTGATGATGAGTGCCGTGGGGATGAGTTGCGATCGCTACCACACTATCCAACAATCTAATTGCTGTATTAATATCCTCAACTTTAGCGGCGGCGGGGGGGACTCGGTGCAAATTGAATCCCTGAATCAAACGGCTCACATGGGGGTCAAACTGCCGCCCCCGCGTCCCCCTCAAACCAAACTTCGCTTGCTGTTGGTGCGTCACGGCGAAACGGATTGGAATCGCGAATCTCGTTTTCAAGGCTCTCGCGATATTCCCCTCAACGACAACGGCAGAAAACAAGCCCAGAAAGCCGCTGACTTCTTGGCCGACGTTCACCTCGATTTTGCCGTGAGTAGCCCCATGCTGCGCCCCAAAGAGACCGCAGAAATCATTATCCAATCCCACCTGGATATTCCTTTATCCGTCGAACCCCAATTTGCAGAAATTGGTCACGGTTTGTGGGAAGGCAAACTCGAACAGGAAATCGAAGACGCTTTTCCGGGGTTGCTGGCTCAATGGAAAGCCCAACCCGAAACTGTCCAAATGCCTGAAGGGGAAAATTTACAACAGGTTTGGGATCGCGCGATCGCGGCCTGGAATGCTTTAGTGGCGAAAATGTCCGCCAGCGATACGCCCCAAGTGGGTTTAGTCGTTGCCCACGATGCCATTAACAAAGTCATTCTTTGCTATCTTTTGGGCTTACAGCCTGCTAATTTCTGGAATATTAAACAAGGCAATGGCGCAGTGAGTGTTATTGACTATCCCAAAGGAGCAGACGGTTATCCCGTCTTACAAGCCATTAACATTACCAGTCATTTGGGCGGCATTTTAGACCGGACTGCGGCCGGAGCGTTGTAGGTTCTATTGAACCGAGACTGAATGAACCACCGGCTGGGGAAAATCGCGATCGCGTCCGGGGTGATTTTCCGCAGTCGTCGAGCTTAAGTAAGGCTTTAACCAAGCGTAAAGTTCGGCATCTGGAAGTTGACCAAACCAATGCCATTCGGATTCATCCCCGATGGGTTTATTCTCCGGACAAGGCATTGCGTCGCTGTTAAATGTCGTGTTTTCAAGGGCTTGACCCGTATTCGCTTCCCGCAACTCTACGGTGACTGTATTGCGATAACGGTTGAGGGTGTAGCGCCCTTCGTTGTATGAACAAGATTCAATCTGCTCAAATCGTTTATTTTCGCTAATACAAACCACCAACTGGGCTTTTTCCGGTTGTGTCGGTTGCCAAGTGCGGGTAAACAAGTGGGAGTCGTACAAATCGTAGTTTTCATCGTAACTAACATCGCGATGGACAAACACGACATGACGCTCCGATGAATTGACTTCGGGTTGATAAGGTTGAGCCGCGATCGCCCCTTGACCTTCGCAAACTCCAATCAAATCGTTCCATTGCAAGCTCGGTGGAGCGACCACAGGACTCGCGATACCCTGATGGGGATTTTCTGCCGCCACCGGGGGTAAAGATTGAGAAGCCGACGAGGAAAACGTACAGCTACTCAAACTATATAAACTCAAGTAGAAACCTAGCATCACCCATCGGGAGTGATTCAGCCGGGGCTGACTGTTCTGCCCAGAAACAGGGAGATCGGCCAGATGCTTCTTTAGATGGTGAGGTTCTTGCTCAAACACGGACTCGATTCACTCCTGAATTCGACACAAGGTTATCTGACGTTTTAGCTTAATTATCTTAGCAATTGCAACCCCTCTTAGAAGCATAAGAAATTGTAATTACTCTACCTTACATTTTTGGGTGCGAATCACCAGCGAGAATCTACCTTAAGGCTGAGTTTTTGAGCAGGGGATCGCTGATGAGGGCTGGATTTTCTGGGATTTACAAACCTGATTTTTTGTGTTAAAGTTTGAAGCCTTTTCTCAAACCCTTCGCCGATCCCAACTATCAAGTATTGGCCGGGATTTGAGCGTTTAATTTTCCAGTTTTGATCGAGGAATTTTTCTCAAAAATTGTGACAGTTATAGTAATTCTAAATAAAAACCGACAGCCCGCCCTCGGATTAAAAATCCGGGGAACCAACGCCAACAAAGTCCGCTTTCACGGACTCAACCAATTAAGTTAATGTGCGGAACTTAATTGGAATGACTATATAAGATCGTGATGCCCTGAAGCGGGATAGTTTGCTGGTCTGTTTTCAGGGATTAGGGGGTAGGTTAATTACTGTCTTTGGGAAGTTGTTCGCTTGGGGGGATATTACGATCGCGTGAGACTGGCGGTTTCGGGGTTGTAGCGAAATTGAGCGATGGTTCCGGCTTTGATTTTGGCAATGACTTCTTCAATGGCTTCTAAAGGCACGAGAAACCACTCTCGCGGCTGTACGGGAATGCCAAAGCGATCGCGCAATTCCACATCTAAACGAACAGAGTCGAAAAACTTGTGCAGGATGGCTTCGAGTTTCTTGGGGTTGATATTCGCCAGTTTGAAGGTAGCGACAACTTCTACTTCTGCGAGGAGGTAGGTGGGGTCTTTTTTGGCGTGGGCAATTCGTTTCTTGACATCCCCTGCGGTAACCCCAATTTTATGAACTAACTCATAATTCTGCACAATAAAGGGATCGTCGGATTTGCTTCTCAGCACATAGATGTAGCCCGTTGTGATATCGTCTTGGGCTTCGGTTTGAGCAAATAGAGGCAGGGAACTAAAATCGGGGTTAGTAATGCGACGACTGGTTTTGTCTTTATTTAATGCCCGTTGGAGCGATCGCAACAACAAATTACTTTCTGTGCCGTTGTCATAAATCACTCGTAATCGGCGATCTGGCTTACCATAATCGCTGATAAACGGTTCACCCAGGTCGGCAACAATCAACT
>JBKHDX010000101.1:0-15545 GCA_046541115.1 Spirulinaceae cyanobacterium
TAATATTTATTAACAGCAAAATTAACAATGCGCCATAATATCACAAAAGGAAGCGCAAGAATCAATCTAATTAGCCCAACTAATCGCCCTTGCAAGTTCGTTGAAGTTGTTGTAAGTTGTTGATGTTTTTTAGCAGTATGCCTACCAGATATTTTCTTTGGCATTAGCTTAACTGACAATGGAAATTGCAAAATATTCAAATCAACTACTGTTTCAGTTCAGTAGGGTGGGCATTGCCCACCAGAATAACTTTATAGTAACAGCCAGGAATTTCAAGTTACTGGTTTATTTTTTATTTCTAATTTCTCCGTCAATTATATCACCTTAAGTTAATCAGTTAAGTACTACAACAATGAGTTAAGGCGTAATTATTATGGCATTATTATGGCAAAACCCCGGTTTTTTGGAAAAACCGGGGTTTGAGAAGTTAGTTTTTCACTAAGGCTTTTTGGGGTAAAGCCCCTTGCATCGAACCCAACCAACTAATTAAACTCTCCAATTGTTTTTCAGGTTTCAGCACACCTAAACCGCGTACAATGACTTTTTGAGGAGTATAAACAAAGCGGGAATGGAGGTGTTGGGGGAGGCTTTCTTTGAGGAGTTTCCAAGCCGGTTCTTCCATCGGGGTTTCCATAATAACGTGCTGTTTGCTTTCGGGTTTGATGCGGGAGAAACCGAGGGATTTGGCAATTTGTTTGAGTTGGATGACTTGTAAAAGTTGCAGTGCGGGGGTGGGAATTTCGCCGTAGCGATCGCGCCAATCGGCCGCAAGTTCATCAATTTCTTTTTTAGAATGGGTGGTGGCTATGGCACGATAAGCATCCATTTTCTGCTCTAAATCGGGGATATAATCGGCAGGAATAAAGGCGGTTAATTTGAGGTCAATTTGGGCTTCATCCACTTGAGGAATTTCTTGACCTTGGACTTCTTGGATTGCTTCTTGTAACATTTCCATATAGAGGTCAAAACCGATCGCGTCCATTTGACCCGATTGTTCTGCACCGAGGAGATTACCGACTCCCCGAATCTCCATATCTCGCATGGACAGTTGATAGCCAGAACCGAGTTGGGTAAACTCTTGTAAGGCACGCAGGCGTTTTTTAGCAACATCGGTCAGGGTCTTGAGTTGGGGGTATAATAGCCAAGCGTGGGCTTGAATCCCCGAACGTCCGACACGACCGCGCAGTTGGTAAAGTTGCGATAAACCGAAGCGTTGGGAATCTTCGATAATAATGGTGTTGACGCGGGGAATATCGAGTCCCGATTCAATGATGGTGGTACAGACCAAAATGTCTGCTTCTCCGTTGCTGAAGGTAAGCATGGTAGCTTCGAGTTCGCTTTCGTTCATTTGTCCGTGGGCGATCGCGACCTTGGCGCTGGGTATCATTTGCCGTAGTTGTGCGGCTACATCTTCGATGCCTTCAACCCTGGGAACGACGTAAAACACCTGTCCGCCGCGATCGACTTCGTTGCGGATGGCGGTACGGACAACTTCGGGATTGTAAGGGGAGAGGTGGGTTTTGATGGGACGACGAGAAGGGGGTGGGGTGGTAATCAAACTCATTTCCCGAATGCCAGACAGGGACATATAAAGGGTGCGGGGAATGGGAGTGGCGCTGAGAGTGAGGACATCAATTTGCGTTTTCAGGGCTTTGATTTTCTCTTTTTGGTTCACCCCAAAACGCTGTTCTTCGTCTACGACGAGTAAGCCCAGGTCTTTAAATTTGACTGTTTTTCCTAAGAGTTGATGGGTTCCGACAACAACATCAATTTCTCCGGTTTCGAGTCGTGTTAAAATCTCTTTGCGTTCGCTGGGAGTGCGGAAGCGATTGAGCAATCCGACTTGGATGGGATAGGGGGCAAATCGTTCTTTTAAGGTGTGGTAATGTTGTTGGGTTAAAATTGTTGTGGGCGCGAGAAAAGCGACTTGTTTGTGGCCGCTCGTAATGACTTTAAATATGGAACGTAAAGCGACTTCAGTTTTACCGAAACCCACGTCACCGCAGACTAAGCGATCCATAGGGCGATCGCTTTCTAAGTCCCTTTTGACATCTTGGATGGCTTTGAGTTGGTCGGGGGTTTCTTGGTAAGGAAATGAGCTTTCAAGTTCGTCTTGCCAAGGAGAATCGACACCATAACTATAGCCAGTTTGTTGAGCGCGTTTGGCATATAAGTTCAGCAAGTCAACGGCAACTTTTTTAACGGCTTTGCGGACTTTATTTTTGGTTTTCTCCCAAGCCGTACCGGACATTTTGTGGAGTTGTGGCGGCGTTTTTCCGGTTTTGCGGTAACGGGAAAGGCTGTCAAAGCTATCGGCAGGGACGCGCAAAATCCCGTCGGCATATTGAATGACTAAATATTCGCGGGTGGTGAGTTTTTCGAGTTTGAGAAATTTACCAATCCCGTGACTTTTATGAACGACATAATCGCCGGGTCGAAGTTTGTTTAAATCGACTTGTTTAGAAGTAGCCCGACGGCGTTTGCGAATATAGCCGGTTGAGACTAAATTGTGCTGTCCATAAAATTCGCGATCGCTAATGATAACAATGCGAAAGGTCGGTAAAATAAATCCTTCTAATTCCGCCAGTCCTGAATATTTGAGCGCGACGGGAGTATGTTGATTTAATAACTTGTCAATGGCGGGATAATCGCGCACATTGGGGATAAATTGTGCGGTACAATCATGCTCTTGTAATAAGGCTACAGAGCGAGAGGGTTGGGCTGAAACCAGCCAGGTAGCGAACTTTTCAATCTGCATCCCGGTGTAAACTTCGCGCTTACCCCGCAGTATTTCGGCTATACGAGCAAAGTTATGAGGAGTGGTGGGAATTGGTCGTGACGCGACGTTAAAAGCGTCGGAATTTTCTTCAGCAATTTCTCGTAAATAGACTTGACAAAAGCCTTTTAGGGCTGCTAAATTATTTTCTAATGAAAAATGTAACCTGGGTATCTCCTGCCTATTTTCCAGGTTAGCCCATTGCTCCTCTGCGTGTTCGTACCAGCGATCGCAATGAGCTTGACATTGTTCTGGCTCATCAACGGTAATTAGGGTATTTTGGGGCAAATAGTTAATTAAAGAGGCAGTTTCCTCAAAGGCAACCCCTAAATACTTCCGCGTTCCCTCTTTATCTTCAATTTCCTCTTGCAAGGATTCGTCCAAAGCATCGACGACAATTTGGGAGAAACGGGTGGGAGTGAGGAGTAAATGCTCGATGCGATCGAGCGATCGCTGAGTTGCTGGATCGAATTCGCGGATTCGTTCTAATTCGTCCCCAAACCATTCCAAGCGAATGGGTAATTCGGCGGAAACGGGAAAAATATCAACCAAATCGCCGCGACGACTCCATTGTCCCTCGGTTTCGACTAAAGCTACCCGCTCATAACCCAAAACTGCTAATTTTCGGTCTAACTCTTTTGACTTTACTGTCATCCCCAGTTGCAGATTCAGGCAGTAATCCCGAAACACGCTCGGCGGGGGGAGATGGGGTTGGAGCGATCGCTCTGTGGTTACAATCGCCATTTTACCGTTCAAGGCTGCCCCTTCAGCGCTCTTGGTCATCAGTTCTGCTAAAACCTGCATTTGCCCCCAAACCATCTCTGATTCCGGGTCAAATGGGTCGTAGGGAGAAGCCTCAGAGGTGGGATAGAACTGTATACTTTTCCAGCCCATCGCTTCGAGTTGGGTAGCCCAGCGTCCGGCTTCTTCGAGAGTTGAGCAAACCACAAATAAGTTTTGCCCTTGGGATTGAGCCAAAGCCGATGCGACTAAACCCTTGGGCAATCGCGGCATTCCACTCAACTGTAGAGTTGATTGCGTTTGGAGTTTGAGCAGTAATTCTTGGGTGAGGGGCGATCGCGATAAGGTGCGAATAACGGATTCAAAAGCCATTGAACAGTTTAATATTGATGAGTGTTGTCCACCGATCTACTGGTTTTAGGCAGTGGGCAGTGGACAGTGGGCAGTGGGTTTTCTTGGGCAGCTTTTTTCAGTTATCAGTCATCAGTCATCAGTCATCAGTTTTTGAGGCAGTGGGCAGTTAATAGTTATCTCAATGGTTATGTCTACTATATATCCTCGCGTGAAGTACTTTCGGAATCTGAAGCGAACTTCTCTAGTATATTAATCGTTTCAGTTTGCAAGGATATGTAGCTGCGGTGTAGGAGTTGGACTTGTTCGCTGAGTTGTGCGAGTTGGTGTTGGGTTTGTTGGTGCTGTTTTTCGATGCGATCGCTCATTTTGCCTAAAGTTCGCGCAAATTCAGTAATGGCTTGCTGTTGGGCTGCGACTTGATGGCTATTAGATTGGGTTGCGGTGTTTAGCTTGTGCAAAGATGCAATTAAATCGCGAATCGATTGGCTATTACTTTTGACGAGATCGAAGTTTGTATCCCGTTGGGTGCAGAGTTGTTCGGTGATGGACGCGATCGCTTTCCCGTTCGATTCGCTCATGCGGCGGAGTTGAGAAATGCGATCGCGATTGATTTCGGGTAGATTATTCATTTGTTATTGGTTATTTGTATTCGTTAATCTCATTCCTTAGTTCTACCAAGGGACGTAAAAATAAGGCAAAGCCCTGGATTTTACAATCAAATATTATGATGAGAAATGTAGGGCTAAAATTGTAGATTAAGACATTACAGAATAAGCTCAAAGTTAGAGATGCTGGGCATTGCCCACCCTACTATTATCTATTATATTGATTTAGTCCGCGAAAGTGAAATTTGTGGCATTGGTTCCCCAGATTTCGCGCTCTGCGGGCGGGTTAACGGGCAAAACCTCCTATCAAAACCAACAACCAACAACTATAGTCATTCCAATTAAGTTCCATACATTAACTTGATGGGTTCAGTCCGTGAAAGCGGACTTTGTTGTCGTTAGCCCCAGATTTTAATCTGCGGGCGGGAATCACGGTTTTTATTTAGAATTACTATAACAACAAAAAAAACAATCAATCATCGGGAAAACCCTCTCCCTCGATACTGGAAAAAAAGAGGGACGAGTCATCCTCATCCCTCAATAATCTCAACTTCAAAAGCCAGAAAAATCTCGCCTTAAAAACTAAGTTCCCGCAGTCCAGGAATTGATATACTCAACTTGAGCATCCGTCAGCGTATCGATTTTGATACCCATCGCGTGTAACTTCAAGCGAGCAATTTCCTTGTCCACTTCTACCGGAATCGAATAAAGTCCGGGTTCGAGTTTACCTTTGTTCGTCACCAAATATTCGCAAGCGAGGGCTTGGTTAGCGAAACTCATATCCATCACCGCACTCGGATGACCTTCAGCCGCGGCCAAATTCACCAAACGACCTTCACCGAGGACGATGACCGACTTACCACTCTTGAGCTTATATTGTTGGGTAAAGTTGCGAACATTTTTGACTTCTTCAGCCATTTCACCCAAAGATTTGAGGTCAATTTCGATATCGAAGTGACCGGAGTTGCACACCATCGCACCATCTTTCATGGCTTCAAAATGTTCGCGACGGATAACGTGCTTGTTCCCAGTAACCGTGACAAAGACATCACCTTGGGAAGCGGCTTCATCCATCGGCATTACCCGGAAACCGTCCATTACTGCTTCAATGGCTTTGGTGGGGTCAATTTCGGTGACGATGATATTTCCACCCAAACCGCGGCCGCGCATTGCAACCCCTTTACCGCACCAACCGTATCCTGCAACCACAATGGTTTTACCTGCAAGGAGGACGTTGGTAGCCCGGATAATGCCGTCAAGGGTCGATTGGCCCGTACCATAACGGTTATCAAAGAAATGCTTGGTGTCTGCGTCGTTGACGTTCATTGCCGGGAAGCTTAACACACCATCCTTGAGCATGGCTTGTAAGCGCACAATCCCGGTGGTGGTTTCTTCCGTTGTCCCAATGATATCGGGGAGTTGGTCTTGACGTTCTTGTACCAGAGTAGCGGTTACGTCGCTACCGTCATCGATAATGATGTTGGGTTTGTGGTCGAGGGCAATGTTAACGTGACGATGATAGGTGTCGTTATCTTCCCCTTTGATGGCATAAACGGGAATACCGTAGTCAACCACCAAACTTGCCGCGACATCATCTTGGGTAGATAGGGGGTTACTGGCAATTAAGATTGCATCTGCACCGGCATTTTTGAGGGCGATCGCGAGGTGAGCCGTTTCTGTGGTAACGTGACAGCAAGCAACCAAACGAATGCCAGCGAGGGGCTTGGTTTGGGCAAATCGCTCTTGAATTTGACGCAGAACCGGCATTTCCCGACCGGCCCATTCAATGCGTTGTTTTCCTTGAGGTGCAAGGTTAATGTCTTTTACGTCGTACTTAGGCGGAGTTACGGTGGCTGTCATTACTATCTATAAATCTCGTATACAAAAACTTACAATGCCGTTTACTAGGTTACTCGATTTTTTTGTCCTTTGTTGTTAGTCATTGGTCATTGGTAATTGGTCATTCTTTAGGGGGTTTATCAAAGGAGGGAAGCGGTTCAATCGTTTCGATGTCTTCTGTCGGGGTCGGAGGATTGGCTTGTAGGAGGTCAAAGGGGTCTACATGGGGAGTTGAGCGAAACTGCTCGCGAAATAGCTCTAATTCAGCGTTGCTGGTGCTTTCGCTGTCAGCATGAACGACTTTGACTTGATTAACGTAGATATACAAGCGCATGGATTGGTTGAGACGACGAGCGATAAAAGCTTCTACATCTTGAACTTGTTTGGGGGTAATTTCTTTTTGGGCTGCAAGGACGAGAAAAACTTGCGGTGGGTTGGTTTTCCAGTTAATCTGGGTTTGCAGCAGTTGGGTATTTTGACCGACGGTGATGGTTTGCCGTTCGAGAATGTGTGCGATCGCGTTTTCGAGTTCCCGTTGTTGTTGTTGAAGTTGGGCTTCCCGCAGCAGTTGCACGAAGTTACTGCCCAAGGGTAAAAATAACAAAGAGGTTAAAGCCATGGCAACACCGAGCGATCGCGTGGCTTTGGCATAGCCAGCAATAATAAAAACGGTCATACAAGCGAGGGTAATGCCGAGTAAGTTGGTGAGGTAAAGCAAAAATGCGCCGCTACTATACCCCCACAACTGCTTGGCTAATGATAATCCTACGACACACAGGGGGGGCATTAAGGCAACCGCGATCGCCGTTCCGGCTAAAGCATCGCTAATGCCCTTTCGCACCTTGGCAAAGCCGCTAATGGCTCCTGCGGTAACGGCAATACCGAGATCGACTAAATTGGGACGGACGCGGGCTAGGAATTCTGAGCCAAATTCCGGTAAATTAACTAATATCCCTAAAAAGCAGGACAACAAAATCGCCACAACCGTACCAAATGCGATCGCGACAGTAGACTTGCGAAATAAGTTCACATTACCTTCTAAGGCAGCAAAGGCTAACCCCCGCAACGGTAACATCAACGGTGCAATCAGCATCGCGCCGATAATGACTGCTGTACTATTGCTAATTAAACCAAATGTCGCGATCGCACAAGAACTCAAAATCAAGACGCTGTAGTTGACCGACAACTCTGCATCTACAAACAATTCATTTTCTAATGACGTGACTTGTTCGCGATTCGGAGGTTTGGGTAGATATTGATTTAACTTAGCCAACCTGGAAAGCTGCAATGGCCCCATAGAATTTTCCCATTATGAACTGAGTTTTGCTTTGGTAATGGCTTGCACTTTTGACCCATCTGCTTTACCTTTCAGTTTTTGCATCACCGGGCCCATTACCTTGCCCATATCCTTCATTGAAGATGCTCCCACTTCCGCGATCGCCTGCTCAATCACTTCTGCAATTTCCTCGTCGCTGAGTTGTTCGGGTAAATAGGTTTCAATAATGGCTAACTCTTGGGCTTCTTTGTCAGCCAAATCTTCTCGTCCCGCTTGCTGATATTGCGCGACGGAATCGCGACGTTGCTTGGCTTGTTGCGACAAAATTGCCAATTCCTCATCGGCGTTTAAACTATCCCGACCTTCGGTTCTGATCTCTACTTCTTTTTCGAGGATTACTTTTTTTAAACTGCGTACCGTCTCCAAACGCAATTTATCTTTAGCTTTCATCGCGGCTTTGATGTCTTCTGAGATACGGTCTTTCAAACTCATCTTGGGCTAAATTCCTCAACTGACATTGATTTTTTTATGGTAAACCCCAAGCTGGCGAGTTGAGGTTAAATCTTAGGTTTCTTGGCTCAATGGGGCCACAATATGCTGAAAGAGGGCGATCGCGAATTTGCATTAAAGCTTTACGTTTTATTACAATTGTTCATCAAAGTTAATAATATATTTTTATCTTTCTCTAATGACCGTACAACGTACCTTAGTTTGGTTTCGCAACGATCTGCGTTTACACGATAACGAAATTTTGCACCGAGCCTTACAAACCAACGCCCAAATTATTCCCTTATATTGTTTCGATCCTCGACAGTTTAGCCAAACATCCTATAAATTCCCCAAAACTAGCTCTTACCGGGGGCAATTTCTTCGAGAAAGCCTCATCAACTTGCAACAAAACTTGCAAACATTAGGAAGCGACTTGATTATACGTCAAGGAAAACCTGAAACCGTTATTCCTGAATTAGTTAAAACTCTAGAAATTAACGCCGTTTATTACACCGAAGAAGTCACCTTTGAAGAAGTCAAAGTTGAAATCGCCCTCGAAAATATCCTGCGTCCCCTGGGTATTGAAATTCAATCTTTTGGGCAAACTACTCTATTTAACCTGGACGATCTGCCTTTTTCTATTGAAAATTTACCCGAAGTTTTCACCCAATTCCGCAAACAAATCGAAAAGCAAAATATCGCCGTCAGAAAAACATTCCCCACGCCCCAAAAATTGCCCCAACTTCCCGATATTGAAGTCGGTGTAATCCCCACCTTGTCAGAGTTAGGACTCGAAACGCCCTCAAACGATCCGCGCGGCGTTCTCAATTTTCAAGGGGGAGAAACAGCAGGATTTAAGCGGCTAAAAACCTATTTTTGGGAACAAGATTTACTGCAACATTACAAAGAAACCCGCAACGGCATGTTAGGGGCAGATTACTCCTCTAAATTTTCCCCTTGGTTAGCAAATGGCTCGCTTTCCCCGCGCTATATTTACGAGCAAGTCCAAGAATACGAGAAAAAAAGAGTTAAAAATAACTCTACCTATTGGCTTATTTTTGAACTCATGTGGCGGGATTACTTCCGCTTTATTTGCGATAAACATGGCAATCAAATCTTTTTCCAATCCGGCTTACAAGGAATTAAAATTCCCTGGAAAGAAGACCGAGATTTATTTAAAAAATGGCAAACCGGGATAACAGGATATCCCTTAGTTGATGCTAATATGCGCGAAATTGCCGCTACAGGTTTTATGTCAAATCGAGGCCGTCAAAATGTTGCCAGCTTCCTCACAAAAAATCTCGGCATTAACTGGCAAATGGGAGCAGAATGGTTTGAGTCCCTGCTGATTGATTACGATGCGTGCAGTAATTGGGGCAATTGGAATTATACAGCAGGCGTAGGAAACGATGGGCGGGGCTTTCGCTTTTTCAACATTATCAAACAATCTCAAAATTACGATCCCGAAGGTGAATATGTGAAACATTGGCTCCCGGAATTAAAAGCATTACCGCCTCATTTAGCATTACAACCTTGGAAAATGAGTCAAGACGAGCAAAGCCGCTACGGAGTCAAATTAGGCGTAGATTATCCCAAACCGATCGTTGATTTGTTCAAATCTGCCCAGGAGAATGAGAAAATATATAATGGGGCGATCGCGCGATCGCGTCAGTGATGGTCACAATTTTGTTAGGGTAAAATTATCCACATCGTTTTACAAAAAAGCTATTAGTCGATCTTTACAGCTTGAGAAGGAACCTTATTATGGATAAACACAATATTAACTGCGCCGAAGCCTGCGTCAATGGTTGTATCTTAGGGGATGATTGCCCCAACAAAGAATTTGCAGAAGAAGCCTCTAACTTCATCTCTGACACTCCTCTCGACAAAATGCTCGAAATCGCCGAAGTTGCCCGTATGAAAAAGCTCTCTGAGCCAACAAAATGGGTCATACCGGACGATATCTAATACCAAATCCGGTTCGATACACCTTCTATCCCGTTAACCCGCCCACGGATTAAAATCCGGGGAACCAATGAGTGCAAAGTCCGTCTTCGAGGACTAAAAAATAAGTGGGGTTTGGTAATCAGATTTGGTATAAAGCCTGATTTTCGACTAAAAACCCCGGTTTTTTTTCCATAAACTGGGGTTTTGTTATAATCTTTCTCAACAATCTCTCAAAATTCCCCCGTGACTCGCTTCATCCACGACCAATTTGCCAAACAGTATCTAAGCGAACTCCTGTCTCCTTTGGGAACCGTCGAAACCAACAAAGAGGTATCCTCCGAAGTTCGCTACATTGACCTATTTTTCACTCCCTTTGACGGGGAAAACCCCCGACGAGACGAATTAGGGCTTTTAGGGCGCTTGACCACCACTCCTGCCTTATTTGAACCCTTTCGCAACCCCGTCAGCAAAAACGAGATTCGTACTTGCTTACTCAAACTCCTCACCCTGCAACAAGAATGGGAAAGACAAGCCAACCGCGACCAAACCCGTGTCAGTGAAGACCAACTTCCCCGTTTGTGGATTCTGACTCCCACCGCTTCTGCTAACCTGCTAGAAAGCTGTAACGCCGTTGCAGACGAAGCCGGAATTTACTTTTGCGGTGACACCTTCAAAACCGCATTTATCGTCATCCACCAACTTCCCCCCACCCCTGAAACTCTGTGGTTACGCTTACTCGGTCGTGGAAGCGTTCAACGTCAAGCTGTGTTAGAACTTGAAGCTCTACCCCCCGATCTACCATTAAGAGCGGATATCATAAAATTAGTAAGAACCCTAATTTCACTGTTAGCCAAACGACAGCAAAACCAACAAGATTTAGATCGAGAAGATCGGGAGTTGATTATGACTCTAACTGAAATGTACGAAGAAGCGATGGCTGATATTCGCCAAGAAGGTATCGCTCAAGGGGAACAGCGCTCTAACCGTCGCTTTGTTGAAACCATATTACAAAACCGTTTTGGTGCTGTTGATGAGGAGTTAACGGCTATTGTCGCGAGTATTGCTTCCCTTCCTGTCGAAGAATATACCCCTATACTCCTCAATTCCTCTCGCGCAGAATTATTAGCCCGATTTTCTGCACAATAAAAGTCAGTAGGATGCGTTATTAACGCATCCTACAAGATGATTCGTCTGATTTGCCCTAGCTAGAAGCTAAACTGGGTTCGCAGGTTGAATACATAAATGTTGGGATTGTCGCTAAAGTTGTTAGCATTACCAATCATGTAAAACGCGGGAACCAAGGCGATATTGCGAGAAAGAGGATAGAAGTACGTCGCTTCAAATTCGTACTGAATGCCGCCATTACCGCCCCCAGCAGCTAGAAAATTGCGCCCTTCGAGAATGGAAAAGGGCAGTAAGTAGGATACAGTACCGAGTGCGCCTTCTTTGCCTAAATCTGGGAAAGCTACGCCAAGTTGTAGAGATTGGGCGCGAATCTCGCCGTCGGGACGACCCACCGTTACCGGGTCAATGTTGGTAATGCCGTAGGTGTAGCGTCCGAATAAGCCGATATTGGGGGTAATGGCCCAACTGCCGTTAATGGCGAAAGTATGCGCGATCGCGTCATTAATTGTACCGCCAAAACCGTCATCGGCAACCCCATAAAAGGGTTCGCTGGTCGCACCCCCAACCCCGAAACCCGTTGTATTGCCATTTTGATCGAGAATGGGAACGTTGTTATCTATTTTGGAGTAGGTATAGAAGGCGTTAAAGTTGACGTTGTTAATCGGGTTCACAGAAAGCTGAACTGTGGTGGTGCTGGTGGGGCCAAATAAGCCCTTAGCGGGGTTAGAAGAAGTGTTAAAAAAGGGACTGGGGAGAAATTCCGTATTTTCCCCTAAATAACCAACCGTCAAGCCTGCAAAGTCGCTAAATTGCCACTGTACCACAGCTCCCGAACCGCGATCGATGGCGTTAACCAGAGTTCCCCCGCTAGAGTTGAAACTCCCTGCCCCTGTGAGGAAAAAGGTGTAGCGGTTGCCGTCGAAATGGCGATACCAGTTGATCCGGGGGCCGACAGTAACGCGGAATTGTTCGCCGACGGGGAAGGTATAAAACAATTCCCGAATCACCACATCTGATGTGCCTAAGCTGCTTTGGTCGGTGAAGGGAACCCCGAAGGTATTGTACAACCCGGCAGACGCGAGGGCGTTTGCGGGGGAGTTTCCGGTTCCCGCGGCCAGTTGAATCGCGAGGTTATCCCGTCCGGTGAAGGAGGTGTTGAAGTTAATCCAACTGAGATAACTTAGGGTGGTTGAGGGTTCTTCGGCAATGCTAACAACCGGTTGATTGGTTAAGCTGTTGCGAGCGGCCCGACGGAGGTTGAGGGGGGGGGGTGTGTTGATGTTGTTGGTTTCAACTTTGATATCCCCGGCAGGACTGGCTTCGGTGAGATTCAGGAAAACGTTACTACTGAGTTTAGTAGTAGTCGAAAATTGATGGTCTTCAAGGAAACCCACTCGGTCTTCGAGGGAGTCTACCCGCTCGCTGAGAGCCACTAATTCCGCTTCAAATTCCCGCATGAGTCGCTCTAGGGTTTCGAGGTCTTCCGGGGAGACTTGACCGAGGCCGATGGCTCTTTCGAGTTGATTGAGGCAAGCATTTAATCCGGCGGCAAATTCGTAGCGGGTGAGGGGACGATTGCCCCGAAATGTACCGTCAGGATAGCCCACTAAACAATCATAGCGATCGCTCAAACTTGATAAAGCTTCAAATGCCCAATCTTGGGGAGAGACATCCCGAAACTGGATCGCTCCGGGGACTTGGGTCATGGGGTCGATTTGGGCGGTTGCGGGGGCGGTTGCGATCGCGATCGCACCTAAACCCCCGATAATCACTCGTTTCATTCGTAATTCCTCACACCAGGTTAAATTCCTGGTGTCTAGAATTACAGCGAAATTCGCGATCGCGTCTGTGTGCGAGGATACATCTATCTCGCGACAGAATATTGCAATTTATCCGAATTGCAGGGCCATAAAGACAAATCTTGCCACGAAAATAACCGCCAAAATCCAAGTGACAATGGGAACATCCTGGGGTTTTCCGGCAAAGGTTTTCATCAAAGGATAGGTAATCAAGCCCAGTGCTAAACCTTCAGCAATGGAAAAACCAAAGGGAATAAAAAAGATGGTCAAAAAGGCGGGTAGGGCTTCGGTAATGTCTTGCCAGCGAATGGTCGAAATGCTGGCCATCATAAACACCCCCACGATTAATAACGCTGGAGCCGTGGCAAAACCGGGAATTGCGGCGAAAATCGGCGTAAAAATCAAAGAAACCAGAAATAATGCCGCCACCACTAAAGCGGTAAAACCCGTCCGTCCTCCTTCAGCCACACCCGCCGCCGATTCGACAAAGGTGGTCACACTGGATGTTCCCAGAATTGCCCCGGTGGTAGTCGCGATCGCGTCAGCACTCAAGGCTCTATTCGCTTTTGGTAACTCGCCGTTTTCGTCAATATACCCCGCTTGCGTCCCCACCCCGGCCAAAGTACCGATAGTGTCGAACATATCCACAAACAAAAACACAAACAACACGGCGATAAAATCCCAAAGATTACCCGCCGTTAAATTCGTGAGTCCGGTGAAAGCAGCCCCGAATAAATGAGTTGGTGCAGCAGGAATGGACACAATGCCTTCTGGGGGCGCGGCAATGCCAAATACCCAACCGAGTAAAGCGGTTCCCACAATGCCCCACAGCAACGCCCCACGAATGCGACGAGCGAGAAAGAAAGCGGTGAGGAGAATCCCCACAATTGCCATCATGGTTTGAGGTTGGGCAACGTTGCCAAAGCTGATAAAGGTGGCTTCATTGGGAACAATCAACCCCGCCCCGCCAATTTCGGGATTTCCTTTTAAGCCAATAAAGGCCAAAAATAAGCCAATCCCTACGGTTGTTGCGGCTTTAATCGACGTGGGAATCGCAGTGATGAGATGGCGACGAATATCCGTGAGGGTCAGGGCAATGAATACCAACCCCTCGACGAAAACGCAAGCTAACGCTACTCTCCAGTCGATGCCCAGCCCTAAAACCACCGTATAGGCAAAAAAGGCATTAATCCCCATTCCGGGGGCGAGGGCGAAAGGATAGTTAGCCAGCAACGCCATCGCCAAGGTGCCAATGACGGCGGAAACGGCAGTAGCAACGACTAACTCGGTGAATAAGTCGCCAGATTCGGTCAAAAAGATGGCATCGGACAAAATCAACGGATTAACCACCAAAATATAAGCCATGGTCATGAAAGTGGCGACCCCGGCTAAGGTTTCGGTGCGGAAATTGGTGCGATTTTCGGCAAAATCAAAATAATCGGCCACTTTCCCCAAAAACCCATCCGGTTGCGGGGATGGGGGCTTTTGACCCGCCATGTCAAGTTGATTTTCTTCTACTGTCATCGACTTTCCTTCCTAACAATTGGGCGCTATTATCCTGTTTTCGCTTGTCTCGATCTGTTCGTGACGATCTAAAAGTAGCGCGATCGCGCCTCCCGGTGTACCGATATAATCGAAAATCGTACATTTAACTTAAAAAGCGCGATCGCATGGCACTGGTTCTCACCACCGTGAATATGAAAGGCGGTGTCGGTAAAACAACCCTTACCGTCAACCTCGCAGCTTGTTTAGCCAAAAATCACGGCAAACGAGTTTTAATTTTAGATTTAGATTCTCAAATTAGCGCTACCCTCAGCGTCATCGCTCCCCACGACTTCGCTAAAATTCGCAAAAAGCGTCAAACCATCAGTTATTTAATTGATAAAATCATTCGCCCTTATATCAATCGCAAATACGCCACGCCGGACTTTATTGTGCCATCGGTTTGTGATGTCCCTGGCTTAGATTTATTACCCGGTGATATCGAACTTTACGACGAATATGTTATTTCTGAAACCCTGCACAAACAAACCGCCAATCAAGAAGACCTCAACTTTAGTCAAGTTTGGCAAGACTTTGAAGGCACGCTCATTCCTAATATTATCGAACCCGTTTTAGACGATTACGACTATATCTTGATGGATTGTGCGCCCGGTTATAATCTTTTAACCCGCAGTGGTATTGTGGCCAGCGATTTTTACCTCTTACCCGCCCGTCCCGAACCCCTTTCTTTAGTTGGGATTCAACTGCTAGAACGGCGCATTGCTAAACTGAAAAAAATTCATGCCCCGGATATTGATCTCAACTTACTCGGTATTGTTTTTATTCTTTCTGGAGGCTTATTCAGCAGTCGCTATTATCAACAAGTGATTCAACGAGTCGAACAAGATTTTGATAAAAGTCAAGTTTTTGAAAATCGCATTCCGATGGATGTGAATGTCGCTAAAGCGGTGGATATGTTTACCCCTGTGGTGGTTTCGGCGGCAAATTCTCCGGGGTCAAAAGCATTTTCTAAGTTGACTGAAGAATTTTTACAAAAAGTCGCTGCAATTAAGGGCAGTTAAGTTAAAACATGATTTTACTGTAGGTTGGGT
>JBKHDX010000102.1:0-15479 GCA_046541115.1 Spirulinaceae cyanobacterium
CGCAAACGCTTGTCTATGCTATAACCGGACAAGCGTTTATTGTTGGTTGTTGGTTATTGGTTATTGGTTATTGGTTAGGCTTGATGTTCTAATCCCTTAATTGGTAATTGGTAATTGGTAATTAGTAATTTCTTCCCCCCACTGCCCACTGCCTACTCCCTACTGCCTAAGAAAGCCCATTGCCCAAAAAACTGATAACTGTTGAGGCGATAACTGATGACTGAATTAAAAACCCTTCTCATCGGCAGCGTAATACCCCTAATCGCTGCCCAACCCACCGCAATTAGTCTGGTTATCGAAACCGGGAGTTGTCCGGCGTGTGACCTTTCTGGGGCGAGATTGCGGGGGTTGAATTTTCGCGATCGCGCCGCGAATTTCCAGAATGCTAACCTCGATACGGTGGATTTGTCCCAAAGTAACTTGACTGGGGCTAACTTTATCAACGCCAATCTCAACAACGCTCAGTTTTCCGGTACGATTTTACGCAACGCCAACTTGACCGGGGCAACTCTCACGGGGGCTGATATCCGCAGTAGCGATTTACGCGGGGCAATTCTTAGTGAAGCCAACCTCGATAATGCGATCCTTTTTATGGTGAGTCTAGACAATAGTCAACTCAACGATGCGAGTCTCAATGGGGCGGATTTACGCAATACTTATTTAGGCGGTGCAAATCTCCAAAATGCTTCTTTGGTCAACGCTGACTTGCACAGTACTTATTTGGTGGGGGCAAATCTGATTAACGTCAATTTCAGCAATGCGACCCTCGACAGTGTAAAACTCAGCCAAACCCTCCTTGACAACGCCGACCTCAGCAATGCCAATCTTAACGGCGCGAGTTTAGACCGCAGTAGTTTGGTCAATAGTAACCTGAGTAATACTGACCTGGAAAGAGCAGATTTACCGAGAACCAATCTCGAAAATGCCGATCTCAGCAATGCTAACTTGAAACACGCTAATTTCTTCAGGGCTAACCTCCAGGGGGCAAATCTAACCGATGCGGAGGTGGAAGGGGCGTATTTTGACGAAGCGAATCTTTGTAACGCCACACTTCCTGATGGTCGGACGGGGGAATGCCCTGCGGCCGAGGAGTAAGCGGCCAAGGGGCAACAATGGCTACAATCTGAAGGGGTTGAATCGGCGGATGACTAACGCGCGATCGCCCTTTGTCGCCTTTAGATAACCATGAATAATTCTAGATTTAAAAAATTATTAACCTATCTTCGCCCCCATTGGCGATCGGTGTTAGTAGGGGTCATTGCTTTATTTGTTGTCAACGCGATCGGGGCTTATATTCCCCGTTTGGTTGAAGACAGTATCGACCGTTTGCGCGGAGTTTTAAGCATCGATCAAATATGGAATTTTGTGCTACAAATTTTCTTGCTGGCTTCGATTATGTGGGTCATTCGCATGGTGTCCCGCGTGACCATTTTTGGCATTGGCCGACAAGTGGAGTTTGAAATTAAGCAAAATATTTTCGAGCATTTATTAACCCTTCATCCTACTTATTTCTTTAATAATACTGCCGGGGATTTAATCAGTCGAGCCACCAGCGATGTGGATAATATTCGTCGCTTGTTGGGGTTTGCAATTTTGAGTGTGATTAATACCCTTTTTGCCTATAGTCTGACGTTGCCGTTTATGCTGTCAATTAATGTGCCGTTGAGTTTGGCAGCTTTGGCGATTTATCCGTTGATGTTGTTGACGGTGCAGTTGTTTAGCGATCGTCTCCGCAATCAACAGCGCGAGGTTCAAGAAAGATTGTCTGACCTCAGCCAGATGATCCAAGAAGATATGAGCGGGATTTCTTTGATTAAGATTTATGCTCAAGAGGAGAATGAATATGAGGCGTTTGACCGCAAAAATAAAAACCTGTTAAATGCCAATTTAAAGTTAGCGCGAACGCGGAATTTATTATTCCCCATCATCGAGGGATTGGTTTATGTTTCCCTGCTAATTTTATTGGTTTTTGGTTCGAGTTTGATTGCACGAGGTGTAATTAGTATTGGGGGATTTGTGGCGCTGATTATTTATATCGAACGGTTGGTTTTCCCGACGGCTTTGTTGGGTTTTACCATTACTTCGTATCAACGAGGGGAAGTGAGTATCGATCGCGTCGAATCGATTTTAAATGCGGAACCGGAAATTCAAGATGCAGAGGACGCGATCGCGATTTCTCCAGAAGATATACAAGGAAAAATTGTGGTGACCAACCTCAGTTACACTTATCCGGGTAGCGAAAAACCCGCCCTCCATAACGTCAATTTTGACATTCAACCGGGGGAAACGGTAGCCATTGTCGGGCCGATTGGATCGGGGAAATCCACGATTGCTAATGTGTTACCCCGTCTTCTGGATATCAAGCCCTGGAAAGTCTTTATCGATGACTGCGATATTACTAATCTACGCTTAAAAAGTCTGCGCCAGGCGATCGCCTATGTTCCCCAAGACAGCTTTTTATTCAGTGCCAAAATTAAAGATAACATTCGTTACGGTAGCCCCCTCGCAGAAGACCCGGAAATTATCGTTGCGGCTAAATCTGCCCAAATTCACGACGAAATTTGCAATTTTCCCCAAGAATACGAAACCCTTGTCGGAGAACGGGGAATTACCCTTTCTGGCGGTCAGCGACAGCGAACTGCTTTGGCTCGCGCCTTGTTAACTGAAGCGCCAATTTTGATTTTAGACGATGCTTTATCGAGCGTCGATAATCAAACTGCCACACAGATTTTGCGAAATTTATCGGGTCACAGGGACAATAAAACAGTGGTGTTTATTACTCACCAACTGTCTGCTGCCGCGATCGCCGATCGCATTTTAGTTATGGATGCAGGTACGATCGTACAAAGTGGCACTCACAATGAATTGGTGAAGGTGACAGGACTTTATCAATTTCTGTGGCAACAACACCAACTCGAAGAAATCTTACAATAACGCGAGAAAACCATGGGCGATCGCTCCCTTCTTCAAATTCTGACCCGACTCCCCGCTATCTTTCTCAAAAACCTCGCCTTTTTTGCCAAAGGGGGATTCGCGGTGTTAGCATTCCTGATGCTATTGGGGCTGTGGCGCACCGGAGGACGGCTTTTTCAGGGGGTTGAGGCACTTTTTGACCCCAGCATCAGCCCGCCGGAAATCAACGTCCGCACGCCGATTTTACAGCAGGTTCGCAACGCCAGCGAACTGACTACGGCCGTGTTTGCTATGGAAGCGGTTGTTCCTACCCAACAAGACCGCAAAGTGGGTAATATCACCATCGGCCAAACCAAATTGCTGTATATTGCCTACGGTGAAGTTCGCGCGGGGGTAGATTTGAGCCAAATTAAACCCGAAGACGTACAAACTACCGAAAACACGGTTACAATCCAACTGCCGCCTGCCCAAATTCTGGATAGTAAGATTGATGTGAATCGTTCTGAGGTGTACGATTACGATCGCGGCTTTCTCGATTTAGGCCCGGATGTTGCACCGCAGCTACAAACTCTCGCGCAACGCCAAACTTTAAGCGAAATTGTGATGACGGCTTGCGAACAAGGGATTCTGACCCAAGCCAACGAACGCGCAGAGTTGACGGTGAGCAATTTATTTACCAATGCGGGTTACGATCGCGTGATGGTGATTCAGGCTTCTCCGAATCTGCAAAGTTGTCAGAGTGCGGCAATTTAGGGACAGATGACTTTGAGTTGATGGGGAAGACATTGCAAAGTTACGGGGGTAGTTCCCCAAGGATCGCCATCGAGGACGACTTTTTGCGGGGGATTTGCGGTGATTGTGAGCGATCGCGATCGCCAAAAGTGAATGTTGGGATGTTGGCTGACTTGTTGTTGCAGTCCAGTTTGAAATAAATCCCACATTCCCGCGATCGCGTCAGGAAGGTTATCGGGGTCATTTTGGACTCCAAACAAGACCAGATTTCTTGAATATCGCGATCGCGATCGGCTTGGCCGCTATGGGGAACGAAAATTAAACACGCACGATCGAGCATACCAATAATAAAACCCGCGATCGCGGGCTTTAAAGATGAAGACAAGTTTATCTCTATGTTTAATTTTAGTTAAGAAAACGAATCAGTCCTCTCCCCCAAGGACGAATCCTGTTTATTTTCCATCGTTTCCTGTCTGCTAATTGTGCCATTCTCGGTCAAATCCTTGCCAGTAGCCGACACGATAACCGCTATCGTAGGGTTGATCTTTGGGGTTTTGAGAGATGGGACTAGGTTGATAAGCACAATCGGGATTTTGACGACAAGCGATCGCGGCTTGACTCCCGGCAGTAAATCCGGCATCATATCCGCTATTAAAGCGCTGCACTTCGGGATGATTAACGTCCATTATCGGATAATAACCATCATGAAACCCGGCTAAAAATCCCGCTTGATAGCCAATTTGGGCCCGCTTATCGTCTTCGTTTTCATAATCGTATTCAAAGCCATTACCCACCCCTAAAATTTGAGGACTATATTGGGCTTGGTTATATTGGGCTTCTTGACCTTGTTGAAAGCCAAGTTGATAGCCCATTTGATACCCTTCTTCAAAGGCTAAAAAAGACTGCGCGATCGCCGGATTGGCGGGATAAAAGGGGGTTTTAGACAGAGAAACGCCCCCAGTTAAGCCCACGACCAGGGAAAACGATACACCCAAAACACGAGAAAAAACAGTCATTGTTCTGACATTAATAAAAAAAGGGACGATAAGATAAGCTGAAATGAATCGGCGCGATCGCGATTTTGAAGGGTGATTTAACTTAAAAAGAGCGACAGACAGCGCGATCGCACTATTGACCAAATTCAACTCTGGCTTGTTCTACTAATTCCACCGTCACGATTCCGGATTCTGAAGCTAAAGCTAATTCTTCGATGCGTTTGCGGGCTTGCGGACGAACATAAAAAGGGATGTTCTTCAGCTTGGCTTTGGCTTCAGAAGTCCAGGTTAGGGTGTCATCAGAATTTAGCACGGTTGTCTCGATCGGTATTAGCAACAAGCGATATTTCTATCATAGTAGAAAATGCTGAGGCTGCTTTAATCGCACACCGACATTATACCAAAGCCGTCCTTAAAGGACGGGGAACCTGAAACCCAGAATTTTGGGTAAGGAAGCCCTCGGTCTAATCTTTGATTTACTGAGGGAGGATGTCACGAAATACAACGAAGGGATATCTGCGAAGGGGTATCTCCACCACTTTTAATTCTGAAAGTTAAGATTCGAGCATTTATCAAGCGATTTCCGGCTTCTGGTTCGTTTCCTGAGTTTATCTCATAGGCAGGAAAAGCATCCGCACTCAAGCTCAATCGCAAGCGATTTCCCGCCTTAATTCGCATACAGGTGGCTTGTAACGGAATGTGAACCGGAGAAGTCCCAGGTTTAACTCGGATGTATCCTTGCGTAAAGTTGTACACCTTTTGTTGTTCGTCTATGACGGACAAAACCGCACAAAGATCGAAACTGGGTGCGTCTACTTCGCAATGGACTGTAACCATGACTGTGCCTAAAATCGCGATATCTTCAGTTAATTCTGGGGTGGTATAAGTTAAGATATCGCTGCGACAATCGAGATGCGATCGCTCCATTGGCCCGGCGGGATTTGCCCCATGACCGCCCAAAGCCGGGACTGGTCGCCAAGGATCGCGCACGAAGATGTCTTCTACTACGTTTTCCGGGCATTCTGTTAATAAAACGCCGGAATCTTCCCGAATACTGGCTAAACCATCACTACTAAAATAATAAGATGAAACGCGATCGCCCTGGCAAGACTCAAATTCTCGCCATTGATTGCTACCCATTTCAAACATACAAACGGGTTTTTCCGGTAATTTCGCCGTTTTCTTATCTTTGAGAAAATAATCAAACCAGCGAATCTGCCAAGCATCTACAAAACTCATGGCCGCCATGCCATAATCAACTTGACCCGCTTTGCGTCCCCAGCTTAAATGGGTCCAAGGGCCAACGATTAAATGTTGTGGAAAAGCGCTTTTCGCCTTCATTTCTTCGTATAAGCGCAGATTTCCCCGTAAATAAGGGTCAAACCAACCGCCAATATGCAGCATCGGTAGATCGACATCTTGCAGTTGGGGCGATCGCCTTTGCCAATATTCTAAGTCATCGTAGCGATCGCGCCACTGGTCATAAAATGCCCCTGGGGCATACTTGCGTAAACTCTCCATAAAGCGGGGTGGTGGCTCGTTAAAGGGTAGATTTCTAGCGGCACTGTAGAGGACCCGATAAGACAAGTCATCGCCCCATAAACGGGCAGTTTCGGCGGCTAACTGCACCGCCCAACCCAGGTTAATCTGCCAACAAAACGCCCCATTTTCATAAGCCCAATCGTCCCGCAAATGGTAACCTAACATCCCCGGACACAAAGCCTTCAACGCCGGGGGTTTTGCCATGGCTGCATACAGTTGGGTCATGCCTTGATAAGAAAAGCCATACATCCCCACAATGCCGTTACTACCGGGGAGTTGTGCGGCCCAGTTTACCGTATCCTCTCCATCTGTTACTTCCCCTTCAAAGGGTCGAAACTCCCCTTGGGATGTCCCCCTACCCCGCACATCTTGAATGACGACGATATAGCCTTGGGTGGCGTACCAGCGCGGATGAGCATATACTACCGTAGAGGCGATCGCGCGACCATAGGGTTGTCGCATCAACAATACAGGCAAAGGCGTATCCGTTTCGGGACGATAAACATCTGCATCCAGTCTTACCCCATCTCGTGTCTGCATTGAGAGGGTTTCCCAGTGAATTTTCATAAACGGCTTCCTGTTTAAGTTTGACAGCGTGTCTTTTGACAAGATTGCGATAAGTTCATCAAGATGTTTAGACTGACGCGATCGCGATCCGCATTAATCTTACTCATGGACAGACACGCACACAAACCTAAATTTTTCGCCTTTGGCTTGACTCCCCTCGGTATTATCTCCATTGGTGTTGTCCCCATGGGCGTGTTTTCCATTGGCGTTGTCCCCATGGGTGTGTTTTCTCTAGGGACGGTTGCCATGGGCGTAATTTCCGCCGGGGCAGTATCTATGGGTGGTATCGCCGCCGGAGTCCAAACCATGGGCATTATCAGCATTGGCAGTCAGGGAATGGGCAACGTCCGCATCCCCCTCAACTCTCAACCCGCGCAACATCAGCATCACGAGATGCCCGATGCAGAAATGCCGATGCAGATGGAAGACATCGAAGATATGGAGTCTCAAGAATAAGGCGCGATCGCGGCTAACATAACAGTTGTTATGGCGACGATAACAACTGTTATGTTTTCCAGAACCCCGGTTTTTTCAAAAAACCGGGGTTCTTATTCCTACTTTGGTCTACCATAAAAACATCTCGTTAGATCATTCTTTGCCAATATGGACATCGCCGCCACACTAGAAGAAATCAAAACTCTCAGTCTCGAAGATCGCATCACATTAGTGCAAGCAATTTGGGATAGTATTGCAGCAGAACAAGCTTATCCCCCCCTCACCGAAGCTCAAAAACAAGAACTAGATAGCCGCATCGAAGCTTATCATCAAAATCCCGACAATGTACTCACTTGGGATGAAATCAAAGCATCAATCCAAAAATAAAAATGAACTATGCCTTAGTGTTTCGTCCCGAAGTTCGTGATGAATTAGATGAAGCCTATCACTGGTATGAAAATCAACAGCCTGGACTTGGAGATGAGTTTTTAAAATGTATTGATGAAATTCTTAAGCGAGTTGGTACTCTACCAGAAGCATATCCAGTTGTTTATCGAGATATCCGACGAGCAGTTGTGAAGCGCTTTCCCTACGCTGTATATTATCGCATTGTATCCAGTCGCGTGATTGTAACAGCAATTTTTCATAGTGGCAGAAACCCGAAACTGTGGAAAGGACGGTTTTAAGCATATTACAGGGCGATCGCGCAGACCATAATAGTTGTTATGTATTATCCTAGAACCTCGGTTTCTTATTTACCTACCCCATACAGTTAGGATGTGACCCTAGAAACCGGGGGCTCTTAATGTTCGCGAATTAAATGAATTTGATATGATTCAGCTAGAAACACTGCGCTTTTCTTGAATTTCTATGAATGTCCCTGCCTCTCGCCGTCAAACCTTCACGCGATCGCACTTCAACTTATCCTACCTCGAATGGCCCAACAACAAACCCCCAATTATCCTATTACATGGATTAGCCGATCATGGGGGAGTTTGGACGAGTTTAGGAGACGCTTTATCCTCACAATACTACGTTATCGCCCCAGATTTGCGCGGTCACGGCGACAGCAGCAAGCCCAAGCAGGGTTATACTTCCTTAGAAATTATCGAGGATGTACAAGCCTTAATGCAACATTTAGGAATCACTTCAGCCCATGTTTTAGGACATTCTTGGGCGGGGAAAGTAGCTTGTTTGTGGGGGACGAAGTTTCCCGAACAATTCCGCAGTTTAATCTTAGTCGATCCCTTTTTTATTAATGCCATGCCTGGGGTTTTTAAGATTACCTTTCCGTTGCTTTATCGAGTGTTGCCCTTTCTCGCGGCAATGGGGCCTTTTGCCAGTTATGAAGCCGCAATTCAACAAGCCCAAACCTTAAAACAATATCGCGGTTGGTCGCCATTACAACAACAAGTATTTGAGCAGAGTATTGAAGCGAAAAAAGATGGCACTTGGGGCAGTAAATTTGTGGTTGAAGCCCGCAATCAAATCTTTGAAGATGTGATGTTGGTTGCGGGATTAACTCAACCGATTTCTATTCCTTCGTTGTTCGTTCAACCCGAAGCCGGATTAAATCGCACAGAATGGCAATTAAAACCTTATAAAACTTATTTACAAGATTTAAAAATTGCAAAAGTTCCGGGAAATCATTGGGCGTTTTTAGTCGAACCCGATTCATTTAATCAAACGGTTTTAGATTTTTTAGAAGGTGTTGAAAAGGATTAAGAACCCCGGTTTCTCAAATACCTATAGTAGCTAGAGTAGGTTGGGTAGAACGAAGTGAAACCCAACACAATCTACACATCTCCCACCGATATTTCTAGCGATAATATTTATATCAAATCGGGTTGAGAGATTTTGTTTATCTCGCCAACCCGCCCACGGATTATAAATCCGGGGCTAATGTAACAAAGTCTACCTTTGCAGACTATAGTTATATCAAATCCGTTTAATTAATAGGGATTAAGAACCCCGGTTTCTAGCTTAAAAATTTAACTTGACTGTGTAAGCAAGTAAGAAACCGGGGTTCTCAAACAGTGGTTGTTTTTTCGGATTTGATATTATACTGTTTTCTGGGCAACATGAGCCGCCGCGAGAAAAGTGGTTGAGAAGGTTTCCCCTGCTGTTGTTAATAGGGTTTCTCGTAAGTCAGAAAATAAGTTTTGGCGAGATTGTGAATCTAAAGCAATGTACGGCGATAAGGTACTGAGCAAGGCTAAATAATCTTCAACGCTGTAAGTTTTCTCGCCGATAATATGGGTAAAAACAATATTAGTAAATAAGCCAGAGTCTTCTAATTCTTGACCAAATTGGGTTAGGTTTTCTCGATGATCTCTGCCGCTAATCACATTCATTAATGAGGGTTCGTGGGCTTCGTGAATTGCCCGTAATGCCTCGCAGACGGCTTGATTTGGTTGTGGGGGGACGTTCCAAAGTAAAATCAGTTTCCCTTGGGGTTTTAGGGCTGCTGCGGCTTTGGGGCAGCGAATTTCGGGGGCGACCCAGTGAAAGGAACTGGCGGCGAGTATGCCGTCGAAAGAAGTGGGCGCGCACTGCGAAGCAGATCCCTGCGGGATCGCGTATTCTTCAAAGGTAGAATTAATAATTTCTACATCGGGGTAAGATTGACAATGGTGTTGCGCGATCGCGAAGGCTTCTTGACTGGGTTCTAATGCAACTATGCGAAACCCTTGTTCTGCAAAGGCTGTGGTGGCAATACCGGGGCCGCAACCGAGTTCTAAGATACGGGCTTGGGAGGGCAGTTGCGCGAGTTCCCAAACTTGCTGTAACAAGGCTTCAGGATAACGGGGACGGGTGCGGTCATAAGCTTGAGCAACGGTAGAATACCAGCTTTTTTTCTCGCTCAAGTCTTTGTCGTAAATGCTGTTGAGAATGCGCTCGAAACAGTTATCAGTCATCAGTCATCAGTACAAATCACAGGTGTTATGTCCGACATAATAACTGTTATGTTATCTCAAATTGGGCGATCGCTTAAAATAAAAACACGATGCGGTCACTCAAAAAGATAGTCTCCCCAAATCCCGATGAATCCTTCCCCAAACAACCTCGAAAAAGGAACTGCCATTTTGCAACAACATGACCAATGGCTGACCGAACATTTTGACAAACTTATTGACCAATATCCAGGGAAAATCGTCGCTATTCTTGACGGAGAGGTGGTTGCTGTGGGGGATAGCTATAAGGAAGTTTACGCTCCTTTCCAAAACCAAGGACGAGATTGGATGCCTTTAGCCCTTCGAGTCCCTCATCCCGATGATACCCAGGAGTTTCTACTCTAAAGATGAGTGCTAATCATTTCTTCTATAAGGTTGTGCGAGGGACGTACCAACCTATTGTTACGATTGGCGTTAAGTTTCCCGTGGGATGGTATCCTCTAGAGACTTATGTCGATTCTGGGGCTGAATATACTGTTATTGAAGCCGCGATCGCAGACAGTGTTGGTTTTGATTACCGTCAAGGAAGGCGAATTTATTTGCGAGTTGGAAATGGCAGTTTAATTCCGATTTATTTGAATACCTTGGATATTCAGTTAGGATCGGTACAGTTTCCCTGTCACGTTGGGTTTTCCGAACAACTCAATGTTAATGTCAGTGTTTTGGGGAAGGCTGATGTTTTCGATCGTTTCCGGGTTTGTTTTGCACAATCTTAGCAACTACTAACTTTCGATCTGGTCTGATATACTTCGGCGTTAGACTTCTCAACATAACAGGTGTTATGTCCGACATAATAACTGTTATGTTATCTCAAATTGGGCGATCGCGACCTTGTCGATCGATCGAGTCCGTAGGACTTGGTAATATGGGCGATTGAGCGAGATAAACCATCCAAACACAACAGAACCCCGGTTTCTGGTAGAAACCGGGGTTCTTAACGATAAAAATCAGCTATTCCGGCTGAATCCCCGACCCCACAGGAGCAGTATTATTGAGCTTCAACTTAGGATGATCTTGTTGGACTTGCTGCAAATTCCACTCATTCTTAAACAGCAACACCGGACGATCCCAAGCGTCTTTGACCACCATGGTATTAAACAAGCGTCCCACTTCTTCGAGGACGGGCCAACCCCCAGCCACCCAACGGGCTAAGTTGTAGGGCAGCATATCCATCCGAGTTTCGACGTTATACTCATGTTCGAGGCGATATTGCACCACTTCAAACTGAAGCTGACCCACTGCGGCTAGAATGGGATCCCGTTGGAAGTCATCAGCCGAGTACATGATTTGTACAGCCCCTTCTTCTCGCAACTCGCTAATCCCTTTGTTGAATTGCTTGAATTTGGAAGGGTTAGGGTTTTTGATAAAGGCAAATAATTCGGGAGAGAAACAGGGAATCCCCTCGTATTCGAGCTTTTGGCCTTGATATAAAGTATCGCCGATCGCGAATACTCCCGGATTATTGAGGCCAATCACATCCCCAGGATAAGCCACATCCACCGATTCTCGGTCTTGAGCAAAAAGTTTTTGGGGTCGAGACAAGCGCACATTTTTCCCCGTCCGCGCATGACTCACCACCATATCCTTTTCAAATTTTCCCGTACAAACCCGCACAAAAGCCACGCGATCGCGATGTCGGGGGTCCATATTGGCTTGGAGTTTGAACACAAAGCCCGTAAACTCAGGATAAGTGGGGTCGATTTCTCCCCTCGAAGACAAGCGGGGTTCGGGTTTGAGGGCGTATTCGAGGAAGGCATTAAGGAAGGGTTCAACGCCGAAGTTGGTCATGGCACTTCCGAAGAATACCGGAGTCATTTTACCCTCATGGACTTTCTCTAAATCCAAGTCTGGGCAAACTTCGTCGAGGATTTCCAGTTCTTCTTTGAGTTGGTAATATAGTTCTTGGTCGAGGAGTTCCTCAATGCGCGGATCGCCGAGATCGATAACCGTATCAAGGGCTTCTTGGGAACCATGGGCTTGACGCTCAAACAGATGAAACTGCTGCTGACGACGATCGTATACCCCTCGGAAGCGATCGCCAATGCCAATCGGCCAATTCACCGCAAAGGTTTCTAAACCCAATTCTTGCTCAATTTCGTCAATTAATTCTAAAGCTTCGCGACCGGGACGATCCAATTTATTAATAAATGTAAAAATCGGGAGCGATCGCAACTTACATACTTCAAACAGCTTGCGGGTTTGAGTTTCTAAACCCTTCGCTGCGTCGATTAACATCACCGCATTATCCGCCGCGGCCAAAGTCCGATAGGTATCTTCGCTAAAGTCTTGGTGACCGGGGGTATCAAGCAGGTTAATCTGATAATTATGGTAGAAAAATTGCAACACCGTTGAGGTAATCGAAATCCCCCGTTGTTGCTCCATTTCCATCCAGTCGGAGGTGACTTTTCGTTGCGCTCGTCGGGCTTTAACCGCCCCCGCTTCGTGGATTGCACCCCCATATAACAGGAGTTTTTCAGTTAGGGTTGTTTTCCCCGCGTCGGGGTGGGAAATAATCGCAAAGTTGCGACGAATTTCTACGGCTTCTTGAATTTCGGTTTCGGAGGCAACAGGCATTCTTTATAGCATTCTCAACGGTTCTCGTTATTTAATTATAGAGTAGCCTGAAGTTGAACTTGGTTCGGTTCGCACCCGATGGCTCAAATTTTGTTTTGAACGGATTTGTCGTCATTTCCATTTATTTCTGTACATCAATTTGTAGAATCTGACTTGGGGATTTTCGGTCAGTGTAGCGCGCCTATTTTCATCAACGGGCAGTTGGGATTACTGGTTTTTATGGGGAAGAATTAGAGTATCCCCAATTTCAGGAAAACGCTTTCCTTAAAACGTAGTCAAATCTAATCGCCAATTTTTGAGACACCATGGACATTTCCGAAATTTTAGCCGCAACTCGCGATCGCGTCCAATCCCAAGTCAGCAACACCGTTGAAGGTATCACCCAAAAAGCCGACGAAATCCGCGACAATACCCAAAAAACCGTCAAAAAAGCCCTAGAACATTCCCAAAAATCTTTTAAACAAGCCCAAGACCAATCCCTCGCAGTTTTAGAAGAAACCATCGCCACCGCCACCACTCACGGCGATAAAATTGCCACCGCCGCCAACAGCTTAGGCATTTCTGCCCTAACCCTCGCAGAATCTTTAAAAACTTTACCCCAATCTGCCGCCGAACTCACCCAAGCCATGCCGAGGATTGCTGCTCGTTTGCAATACGGGGCCGGGTTGCGCCCAGGGGACGCTCCTCGCTCTGGGGCAGACGTTATGGCACTTTTTAACAAAATTCCCGGAACCAGTAAATTAGAAGCCAGCGAGGGGCAAATTCGAGCCTTTCTCGCCGATAAACACGGCAGCCACATCACCCCCCACGCCCACGGGGGGAGTAACCGGGCTGAAAATATTGTTTGGGAAGTGGGAGCAGATAATATCCGACGGGGAGCAAATGTCATGACCCCAGGAGAACAAATCCAGATTCGCTGCTACAACGCCGTTGATTCTATTCTCACCAACTCTGGCACCCTGGCCAAACTCGGCATTACTGCCACCGGTACTGCCATTATTACCCAATCGGTCATTACCGCGATCGCCTACTCCCTAGATTTATATCGCGGCGATCTTACAGTAGAGGAATATCAATCTCGCATTCTCGATGCCGCCATTTGTTCCGGTATTGCCGCCCCGATTTTCTTTTTAATTCTAATTGCAGTCTTGGCACTCTTTCCAGAATTAACCGTCATCCTAGCCGCCCCTGGGGTTGTTCTCGGACTTAATACCCTATTCGGCATTAGCATCGCAACCCCCCTGATTCAATCATTGCTGCGTCACCTCGAAGCCGGAGGTTTCGACCCAATCCTACAACCCCAAACCCCCGCAACTTCGAGCTAAACTCAGCAGTCTAGCCCCTGGTCTCAGGAGGTCAGTGCAGTTTGAATCATAGCGGGGCTATTTTGGGTTTGGGCGATCGCGCTCAAATCTTTCAAACAGATGTCAAAATGTTACCCTAAACAAAAAAGCGACTCAGCACCCATGACGACAGAGACAGACCACGAACAAACGAAAGCAGAAATAACAACTCCTGAAGAAACAACCCCGGAAACGACCCCGGAATCTGCTCAAGAAGCTCATGAAGCTCATGAAGCTAAGGAAGATCATGAAGCTCGCGAAGAAGAAGATAAACCCCTTTTTCAAGCCATTGGCATCATACCGGGTGAGGTCAGTTTCGACGAAGAAGGATTTGCTTCCGTGAAGGTGGCAGACCAAACTTACCCCTTATTTTATACGCCAAGATTGCGTCGGGCCTTTCAAGCCTTGAAATTGGAAATCAAAAACACCGGAGAATCCACTCAGCGCTTAATTGTTTATCCCAAAGCCATTCATTTCCCGCAACGCAACAAAAACCACCAACTCGCCTTTCAGTTAGTCGGTTTCGAGAAAAAGCAACAAACCAGCAACATCTCAAACCAACTAGAGGACTTTGAATTCCAACTGTGTGGCTTGTGGCAATTTATCCCAGTTTGTCGCGTTCCAGTCGTCTCGATTTTACGGAACTTCACCGATAATCGCTTAGACTACATCAAAAGCGCCGACCCCGTGCAAAAAGTCCGCTTTATGAAAGCGGCTCACTTGCCCTTACTCTGGAAAGATAGTCCCGTCAAGCCCTTTCGCTATAATCCCAAAGCCGAAAAGGACGAACAAGGAAGGCCTGCTTTTGTGCAAGTCAAAGCCAGATTTCTACCCCAGAGAAATGTCTTCGGCTTTAGCTCCTTGTTAGCTCCACCTTCGGAAAAAGCACCAAGGTTCCTCAAAGCCTCGAAAGCCGACAAAGCTGCGGCCCAAAAAGAAAAGAAAACACCCAAAAAAGTCGAATAACGTCTTAATTCTAAACCCCCAAGCAACCCGGCTTTCCCTCAAAGTCGGGTTTTTGCGGGCCTTGTCTTTGTAGCACACGGCTTTTTTGGGGATAATCTCGCAGCACTACAGCCCCAAACCCTTGCCAATCGGGAATTTAAAAAAAGTTTGCTCAACCCCTTGACAGTTTATGTATTATGCTTGTAGTATTATAAATGTAGCACAAAAGCAAAAGGCACAAAGCCCTAAGCTACAAGCTATCCGAACCTTGACAACTTAATAGTGTAATACATTTTTTATGACCTAAGTTATTGACGAGATTAATTGCCCCAAAACCCGTAATTAATCCGTAGCAATAACTCACGCAGATATCATAACTGCTGCCTTTTTTGGGGTTGTAACTCAGTGGTGAGAGTGCCTGTCTGTCGAACAGGAAGTCGCGGGTTCAAATCCCGTCAGCCCCGCTGTAGCAGCAGTTA